>DASSLH010000637.1:0-10538 GCA_035689625.1 Candidatus Methylomirabilota bacterium
CATCCACCGCAGGGCGCGTTCGCGCTCAAGCACCACGGGACGGCCATCCCCGAGGAGACCAAGCGCGCGGCGCGCGAGGCCGACGGGGTGCTGTTCGGCGCCGCCGGCCCGGCCTCGTCGGCGGTGGTGACCTGGCTGCGCTGGGAGATGGACGCGTACGCGGGCGTGCGGCCGATCCGCTACTTCCCGGGCATGCACTCGCCGCTCGTGGATCCCGAGGGCATCGATTACGTCATCCTGCGCGAGAACAGCCAGGACCTCTACCCGGGCCGCGAGGGAGACCTGGAATCGCTGGCGCGCGTCATGCCCGACCTCGCCGACAAGACGGGACGCACGGTCGGGCACTTCGGCGCCGGCCGCTTCGCGGTGAAGGTCGTCACGCCGGCCGGCGTCGAGCGCATCGCGCGCTTCGCGGTCGAGCTGGCGCGCACGCGGCGCAGTCGCGGCACGCCCGGGAAGGTCACCTGCGTCACCAAGTCCAACGTGCTGCCCAGGTCCGATGGCCTGTTCCAGGAGATCAGCGAGCGCATCGTGGGCGAGGCGGGCCTGGCGTTCGAGCACTTCCACGTGGACGACATGGCGCGGCGCCTCGTGCGCTTCCCCCGGCAGATGGATGTCGTGCTGTGCATGAACCTCTACGGCGACATCCTCTCCGACCTCGCCGCCGAGACGGCGGGTGGTCTCGGGCTGGCGCCCTCCGGCTGCTTCGGCGAGGGCTGGGCCTACTTCGAGTCGGTGCACGGCTCGGCGCCCGACATCGCGGGGCAGGGCATCGCCAACCCGACGGCGACGATCCTGTCGGCCGCGATGATGCTGGATCACATGGGGCTGCCGGCCGAGGCCCAGCGGCTGCAAGGCGCCATCGGCCGCGTGTACCGCGACGGCACGACGCTCACGCCCGACCAGGGCGGGACCGCGACGACGCGCGAGATGGCGCGCGCGGTGCTGGCGGCCTATCGCAACGCCTGAGGCGCCCCTGCGTCTGGGCGTCCTCGTCCCCGCCGGCAATCCGACGATCGAGCCCGAGCTCTATCGCCTGGCGCCGCGCGGCGTGACGATCCACTTCGCGCGGCTCGAGACGCTGGCCGGCGAGCCCGGCGCCGCCGACGGCATGGAGCGGCGCACGCTCGGCTACCTCGACTCCGTCCCGGCGGCGATCCATTCGCTGGAGGCGCTGCGCGTCGGCGTCGTCGCTCTCGCCCACACCGCGGTCTCCTATCTGGGCGGCTTCGCCGCCGAGCCGGCGCTGCTCGAGCGAATCGCGACGCTCTCCGGCGCGCGCCCGCTGACGGCCGCCACCGCCATCGCCGAGGCGCTGCGCCACCTCGGCGCCCGCCGCCTGGCGCTGGCGACGCCGTACCCGGAGGCGATCGCCAGCGCCGGGCGCGCGTACTGGATCGCCGCCGGCTTCGAGATCGCCGCCCATTGCGGTCTGCCGGGCGTGGTGAACATCTACGAGGAGTCCGAGGAGCGCGCGTACGCGCTGGGCCGAGCGGCCGACGCGCCGGCCGCCGAGGCGGTGCTGATCAGCGGCACCGGCCTGCCGACCGTGGGGATCGTCGAGCGTCTCGAGCACGATCTCGGCAAGCCGGTCGTGACCAGCCAGACGGCGACGCTCTGGCGCGCGCTGCGGCTGCTGGGCGTGGAGGAGCGGGTGAAAGGCTTTGGGCGCCTGCTCAGCGGAGGATGAGGACGACCGACAGCGCCAGCAGCACGCCCATCGCGACGTTGAAGATCCGAAGCCGGCGCCGCCCGTGCAGCAGGTGCTGGACGCCGGCGCCGAACGCCAGCCAGACGAAGCAGCTCGGCAGCGCCGCCAGCATGAAGAGACCGGCCAGCGAGGCCGCCTGCACGGTCGGCCGGCCGGCGCCGACGCTGAGGAACGTCCCCGCCGCGCTGGCCGTCACCAGCCACGACTTCGGATTCACCCACTGGAAGATGGCCGCACCCAGATAGCCGACCGGGTCGCCGCCGCTCGTGGCGTCGCCGCCGCCGGTCGACGTCGCGATCTTCCACGACAGCCAGAGCAGGAACGCCGCGCCGCCCCAGTTCAGCGCCCTCAGCACGAGCGGGTGGCCGAGCACCAGGCTGCCGAGGCCGAGCGGCACGACGAACATCATCGCGCCCATGCCCGTGGTGACGCCGAGCAGGCAGGGCAGGCCGCGCAGGACGCCGGCCTGGGCGCCGGCCGAGGTGAGCATGATGTTGCTCGGCCCCGGCGTGACCGCCGCCACGACGGCGAAGACGAGAAACGCCACGACCTGTTCCGTCGTCGTACGCTACCCTCCAGGTGCCATGAAGCACACCAGATCGGCCGGCGAGGGTCTTGAACGATCGTGCCAGGACACGAGCGGCTGGCTCGCCAGCGCGACGCCGGCCGCCGGCCTGGAGCTGTTCAGCGCGTGGTTCGCCGGTGCGCCTTACCACAAGCACCGTCACGACACCTACGCGATCGGCGTGACCGACTCCGGCGTGCAGGTGTTCGACTACCGTGGCGCCGCCCACGCCAGCACGCCGGGCCAGGTCGTCGTCCTCTACCCCGACGAGATCCACGACGGCCGCGCCGGCGGCGCCGAGGGCTTCGGCTACCGGATCGTGTACGTCGAGCCGGCCCTGCTCACCGACGCGGTCCGCGCGCTCCGCGGCGCCCCGGCGTGGCTGCCGTTCGTGCGCGACGCCGTGTCCGCGAACGCGATCCTCGCCCGCGCCATCGACGCGGCCTTCGACGGCCCGCTGGAATCCCTCGCCGCGGACGGGCTCATCGTGGACCTGGCCCGCGGCCTGCTGGCCGGCGAGGGGCGTGGCGCGGTCGCGCCGGCGTCGCGGCGCGTGGACGCGGCGGCCGTCGAGCGCGCGCGGGAGCTCCTCGACGCCGAGCGGACACGTGTCGTGCGCTCGCGCGAGCTGGAGGCCGTGACAGGACTGACACGCTACGACCTCGCGCGCCAGTTCCGGATCGCGTTCGGCACGAGTCCGTATCGCTACCTGTTGATGCGCCGGCTGGAGCTCGCGCGCGAGCTCATCCACCGTGGGGACGCGCTAGCGGCGGTGGCGTGCGACGCCGGGTTCGCCGACCAGGCGCACTTCACGCGGGTGTTCCGTGCCGCGTTCGGGCTGACGCCGGCGCGCTACCGCGCGCTGAGAGCGGTTGCGGCAGGCGGTAGGCTGGCGGCCAGGGGGCGCCCATGACAGTGAAGAAGATCCCCGACGGTCACAACACCGTCTCGCCCTACCTGATCGTGGACGGCGCCGAGCGCGCTCTTGAGTTCTACCGGCGCGCGTTCGGCGCGATCGAGCGGTTCCGCCACCAGGCCCCGAACGGCAAGATCGGTCACGCCGAGATTCGCATCGGCGACACCGTCGTCATGCTGGCCGACGAGTTCCCCGACCATGGCGCGTTTGCGCCGCGGAAGTTCGGCGGCTCGCCGGTGAGCCTGCATCTGTACGTCGAGAACGTGGATGCGGTGGCGGCCCAGGCCGTGGCGGCCGGCGCGACGGTGAAGCGTCCGGTGGCCGACCAGTTCTACGGCGACCGGATGGGGACGCTCGAGGATCCGTTCGGCCACACCTGGCACGTCACCACGCACATCGAGGACGTTTCGCCCGACGAGCTGGACCGTCGCGCAAAGGCCGCGATGGCCGAGGCGAAGAAGACCGGCTAGAGCGTCTGGCTCCAGGCGCGCGCGCAGGCGGCAAGCGTCCCAGCCGCCGGCCGCACCGAGCCAGGCCAGCGCCTCGTCGGGGTTCGGCGTCGTCACGACGGCGAGGGCGGCGCCGTCGGCGAAGAACCCGCCGAACGCCACGCGCTTGTCGCGCTGCAGCGCGATCAGCGCGGCGCGCGCCTGCGTCCGGTCACTCGGCTCGCCCTCCACGATCGTCACCTTGAGACCGGCGTCGAGCGGCGGCGGCGTCAGCGGCGGCAGGAAGTCGGTGAGCTCGCGCGGGTGGCGGGCGGCGAACAGCCCGGCCTTCTGGAAGACGTTGTCGTCGAGCAGGCGCTCGAGCTCGGCGCGGTCGGCCACGCGGTAGAAGATGTGCGCCTCGGAGCCGTCGGGCGCGGGCCCGCCGGCGACGACGCGGCCCTCGCCGCGCAGCCCCGCCAGCTGCGCGAGGTGGGCGGGACGATGCGGCAGCCGGCGCTCGTTGTAGTCGGCGGCGCAGGTGAAGCGGACGTGGACGATCACGCGCCGGCCAGCGCCTGGGCCTTGGCGCGGCCGAGCCCGACCGTGTCGGCGGCGGCCAGGATCTCCTCCCACGTCGTCGCGTCCACCTCGATGCCCTCGCGCAGGCGTCGCTCGCGCGCGAGGCGCTCGGGATCGCCGGGCACGAGCACCGGCGCCTTGGGATCGGCCGGCGGCGAGGCCTTGACGAACTCCACGAAGCCGTCCACCTCGTGCCGGAACCAGTCCACGCCGGCGAAGCGCGCGGGGTCGATCACGATCGACAGCATGTTGTTGACGATGCCGCCCAGCCGCGGGTTGCCCGGCTGGATGCTGGGGCCGCCGGACAGCGTGGTGGCCAGCAGCTCGGTGACGACGGCCAGGGCGTAGCCCTTGTGGCCGCCGAACGGCAGCAGGGCGCCGGTCTTCTCGGCGTACATCACGCTGGGATCGCGCGTGGGCCGGCCCTGCTGGTCGATCAGCACGCCGGGGTCCATCAGGTGGCCCTCGTTCTTCGCCACGCGGACCTTGCCCATGGCGACGGCGCTGGTGGCCATGTCGAGCAGGATCGGCGCCTGGCGCTCGGTGGCCGGCAGCGCGATGCAGACCGGATTGGTGACGAAGCGCGCATCGGTGCCGCGGAAGGGCGCCACCAGCGTGCGGTGATCGGTGACGTTGACGAAGTGCAGCGAGACCAGCCCGGCGGCCTGGGTCAGCTCGCCGTAAGCGCCGACGCGGCCGACGTGATGCGCGTTGGCGAGCGTGACGACGGCGACGCCCAGCTGCCGGCCGCGCGCGATGCCCGCGGCGATGGCCTCGCCGGCCACCGAGCGGCCGTAGCCCCGGCCGCCGTCGAACATCAGCGCGGGGCCGTCGTCCTTGACGACCTTGGCCCTGGTGTTCGGCACCAGCAGCCCCAGCTTCAGATGCCGCACGTAGGACGGCATCATGCCGACGCCGTGGCTGTCGTGGCCGGCCAGGTTGGCGGCCACCAGGTGCTCGGCGACCAGCGCCGCCTCGGCATCGCTGCTGCCGCCGGCCTGCACCATGCCGCTGACGACGGCGCGCAGCGCGGCGGCCGAGGCGCGCACTACTCGACCTCCTCCAGGCGCTGCACGTCGGGGCGGCCGTCCATGAACTCGCCCATCTTGCGGCCGAGCGTCTTGAAGTACTCGGTCCCGCGGTGCGTCTCCACCGCGGCCTGGTCCACGTAGCGCTCCATGAACACGTAGGTGCCGGGCGTGGCGCCGCGGTGCAGCGCGTAGAGCTTGCACCCCGGCTCGCTGGCGTTGACCTTGGCGACCAGCTCCCTGGCCACCGCCTCGAACGGCTTCTCCATCCCCGCCTTCACCTTGATCGTCGCCACGACTCCGAGCATGCGTCCTCCTTGTGGCCCGCGCCGCCTTCACTCCACGGGCTTGGGCGGATAGGCGACCGGGGGTCGTCCCATCCCGGCATAGGCCTCGTCATTCGAGGCCGTGAATTCCTCGTCCACGTCTGGAAGGAACGTCGCGTTGAAGCGGTTGGTGATCTGGCTGAGGCCGACGTTCAGGCAGATGTCGATGATCTGCGGCGTCGAGAAGTGCTCGGCCAGCGCGCGGTACGTCGCCGCATCGATCGCCAGGCCTCGGGTCGAGCGCTGCGCGTACCGGACGACGGCCGCCTCGGCCGGGCTGTAGACGCCTTCCGGGAGCGGATCGTCCGCGAGATGGCGGAGCTTCTCGTAGCTGAGGCCGACGCTCCGACCGAGCATCGTGTGGTGGGGCACTCAGTAGTGGCAGCGATTGGCGATCGAGGCCGTCGTGTAGGCGAGCTCGGTGAGCGCCGGCGTCAGCGTGTTGCGGTAGCGCACCGCCTTGACGAACTCGAGGAGGGCGGCCGCCTGCTGAGGATGGTTCGCCAGCAGACGGAGGGTGTTGAAGACCTTCCCCATGGTCCGCTGCGCCGTCTGGAGGAATTCCCGGGCGGCGGCCGGGGTCGCCGGGTCGTCCTCGTGCAGCCGAGGAATCCTGGCCATGGCCGGCCCTCCTACGAATTGGGCCCGCGTTCCATCGACACCGGCTGCCAGCGGCGCAGGCCGGACTTCTCGAGCACGCCCGGGTTGACGCACGAGCGCGGCCAGCGCCCGGTCAGCGCCAGCGCGATCTCGGCGCCGACGCGGCGGCGCCGCACGGGATCGAAGCGCGCCGACGCCGACGCCACGTGGGCGGTGAGGATCACGTGGTCCATCTTCAGCAGCGGGTTGGTCATCTCGATGGGCTCGGTCTCCACCACGTCGAGCCCGGCGGCGGCGATCCAGCCCTCGTCGAGCGCCTTGATCAGCGAGGGCTCGTGCACCGTCGGCCCGCGGCCGGTGTTGATGAAGATGGCGGTCTTCTTCATCTGGCGAAAGTGCTCCTCACGCAGCATGTGCTGGGCGTCGGGGGTGGACGGCGCGTGCATGGAGACGATGTCCGATTGCTTGAGCATCTCGCCCAGGCTGGCCGGCTCCACGCCATACTGGCTCATCACCAACTCCTCGACGTAGGGGTCGTAGGCCAGCATGCGCAGGCCGAACGGCCTGGCGCGCACGGCGACGGCGCGGGCGACGTGACCGAAGGCCACGAAGCCGAGGGTCTGGCCCATCAGGCGCGGGAACTGGTAGAGCATCGGCCGCCCTTCCTTCCAGCGGCCCTCGCGCACGAGCTTGTCCTGCACGACCAGGCGGCGGAAGGTGGCCAGGATCAGTGTCATCGCGTGGTCCGCCACTTCCTCGATGAACGTGTCGGGCACGTTGGTGACCGGGATGGCCCTGGCCGTGGCGGCGGCGATGTCGACCGAGTCCACGCCCACGCTGCCGAGCGCGATGATCTTGCAGCGCTCCAGCGCCTCGATGATCCGCCGGGTGATCGGCCGGCCCTTGGCGTAGAACGCGTCGCAGTCGCGGGCGGCGGCGGCAAACTCCCCCTCGTCCTTCGCGGCGATCTCCACGATCTCGGCGCCCAGCGGTGCCAGCGCCTCCATCTCGTAGTCGTAGCTGGCCCCGGGCGCGCCGTACGCGGTCATCGCCGGCGTCACGACCTTGAACTTCGCCATGGCAGTCCTCCTCCTACGCGACCGGGAACATCGAGAAGTCCACGGCCTTCTCGGTGATGAACTCCAGCAGCGCCGGCGTGCCCTCGCGCGTCTTCGCCAGCGCGCGCTTGACGGCGGGCACGATCTCGTCGGGCTCGGTGACGCGCTCGCCCCAGCCGCCGAGCGCCTTGGCGAAGTCGGCGTAGTGGCCGCTGATGTCGGTCGAGCGGAACTTCTCGGTCGCCGTCTTCATGACTTTGAGCTCGATCGCCATCGAGAAGTTGTTGAGCAGCACCGACAGGATCGGGATGCGCTCGCGCACGGCCGTCTCGAAGTCCATGCCGGTGAAGCCGATGGCGGCGTCGCCCCAGACGTTGATGCACGTCTTGCCGGGGTGGGCGAGCTTGGCGCCCATGGCCAGGCCGAGACCGTAGCCGAGCTGGGTCGTCTTGCCCCAGCCGATGTAGGTCAGCGGCGCCGTCGGCTCCCAGAACGGCGAGATCTGATCGCGGGGGCTGCCGGCGTCGTGGGTGATGATCGTGTTGGCCACGTCCACCGTGTGCATGAGGTCCCACAGCACGCGGTAGGGCGACAGCGGCGTGCTCTTCGCGGTCAGCCGCGGCATCCACTGCGCCAGCCACTCCTGCTTGAGGCCGGCGATCTCCTGGGTGACGGCGGCCAGCCGGCCGCGCGGCTTGCCCTTGAGCCGGTCCTTCACCTCGGCCAGCAGCGCGTCCAGCACGAGCGCGGCGTCGCCGATCAGCGCCAGCGCGGCCGGCACGTCCTTGTTGATGTCGGTCGGATCGAGCGTGGCGTGGGCGATCTTCTTGCCCCTCGGCATCGCCACGCCGTAGTTCGTCGTGGAGAAGCTGCACCCGATGCCGAAGATCAGGTCGGCGTTGGTCAGGAAGTGGTGCAGCGCCTTGCTGATCGAGCGGCCGCCGGAGCCGAGCGAGAGCGGGTGGTTCTCGGGGAACGCGCTCTTGCCCTGCAGGCTCGTCGTCACCGGCGCCTCCAGCAGCTCGGCCAGCGCGCGCAGCTGGGGCCACGCCTCGGCGTAGTGCACGCCCTGGCCGGCGTAGATCACCGGCCGCTGGGCGGCGACGAGCGCGGCGGCGACCTCGCTCACGCTCTTGGGGTCGGGGGCGGTGCGCAGCCGCGGCGCCGGCGTGTACTCGAAGTCCGGCACCTCCGCCTGCAGCACGTCCACCGGGAACTCCACCAGCACCGGGCGCGGCCGGCCGTTCTTGACCTGCGTGAAGGCGCGCCGCATCGCGGCCGGCACCGACTCCGGCAGCACCACCTGCTCGGCCCACTTCGTCACGTGCTGGTAGTTGAGGAACGAGGAGAAGTTCGGCGTGATGTTGAGCAGCCGGCGCGGGTAGCCGCCCGGCAGCACGACGATCGGCACCGAGTCGCCGAAGGCCTGGGCGACGCCGCCGAAGGAGTTCTCGGTGCCCGGCCCGTGCTGCATGGCGAACACGCCGATGCGCTTGCCGGACGACGTGCGGCTCACGGCGTCGGCCATGTGCAGCCCGGTGCGCTCCTGGCGCACGATGATCGTGCGGATGTCCTCCTCGGCGGCGGCCTCGATGATCTGGTTGACCGGATAGCCGATGAGGAACTCGGTGCCTTCCTGCTTGAGGATCCTGGCGATGGCGTTGGCAGCTTTCATGGTGGGGGAGGGTATCATGGCCGCCATGGCCAAGCATGGGTTCCGGGTGATGGACAGCGACATCCACGTCATCGAGCCGCGCGACCTCTGGCAGCGCTACATGGAGCCGGCCTTCCGCGACCGCGCGCCGCGCTTCGAGGCCATCGACGGCTCGGACTTCGAGGGCTGGCAGTTCGACGGCAAGGTCTTCCCGGCGTTCTTCGAGCGGCCGGAGCGCCGCCGGCTGGCCCGCGTGCGCAAGGCCAAGGCCCGCGCGCGCCACATCGCGACCGGCCGCTATCGCGATCCCGCCGAGGACCTGCCCGGCAACGACCCGCTGGCGATGCTGCAGGCCATGGACCGCGAGGGCATCGACGTCGCCATCGTGTTCCGCACGATGGCCTCGCACCTCATCGCGGTGGACGGCCTCGACCCGGCGCTGTCGGCGGCGACCTGCCGCGCCTTCAACCACTGGCTGGCCGACTTCTGCGAGAAGGACCGCGCGCGGCTGAAGGCGGCGGCGCTGCTGCCGCTGCAAGACCCGCGGGCGGCGGCGCAGGAGGCCCGGAGGGCCGTGAGCGAGCTGGGCGCCGTCGGCCTCGTGCTCTCCAACCACATGGTCAACGGCCGCCCGTGGTACGACGCGGCGTGGGATCCGCTGTGGGCCGAGGCCGAGCGGCTCGGCGTGCCGATCACGTTCCACGGCATCCAGATGGCGTACCAGGAGCACCTGGGCCGGCGCTTCATGGACAACTTCGCGCTGGCCCACGCGGCCGGCCATCCGGTGGAGATGATGCTGGCCGCCGGCAGCCTGCTCACCGGCGGCGTGTTCGAGCGCTTCCCGGGCCTGCGCGCCGCGTTCCTGGAGGCCTCCTGCGGCTGGGTGCCGTGGTGGCTGTGGGTGCTCGACGAGCGCGTGGAGAAGTTCGGCGACGACGAGCGCTTCGCGCTCTCGCTGAGGCCCAGCGAGTACTTCCGCCGGCAGTGCTGGGTCGCCGTCGAGCCGGACGAGGCCCTGCTGCCGCACACGCTGGCCGCGCTCGGCGACGACAACATCGTCATCTCGAGCGACTGGCCGCACGACGACTCGGCCTACCCGCACGCGGTGGACGAGTTCCTCGCCCTCGACGTGCCGGCGGCGAGCCAGCGCAAGATCCTCTGGGACAACTGCGCGCGGCTGTACGCCCTGCGCTGAGGCGCGCCTACTGCCAGCGGATCAGCACCTTCACCTTCGGGTACTCGGGCGCCTTGCCCTCGACGTCCACGATCCGCCAGCCGTCCGGCGCCTCCAGCAGCAGGTTGTTGTTACTAAAGGCGATGAACTTGCCCCAGCTCCTGGGGACGGCGACCTCGTACTTCGGCACCGCCGTCTCGGCGGCGGCGACGGCGGGCCCGGTGGTGAGGCCGAGCGCCGGCAGCAGCGGCCGGGCGGCCAGCGCCACGAGCGCCAGCGCGATGACGGTCAGGACGGCCTTCGTGTAGCGGTCCTCGCTCATGGATCCCTCCTCGTGTGATGTGCCGATGGGATGATAGCGCGAAGAGGAGGCACGCGATGGAACGACAGTACGATCTCGTCGTCGTGGGCACCGGGGTCACCTCCGCCGTCGCCTCGCGCTGCCGGGAGGCCGGCTGGACCGTCGCTGTGGTGGACTCGCGACCTTTCGGCGGGA
>DASSLH010000638.1:0-11733 GCA_035689625.1 Candidatus Methylomirabilota bacterium
ACCACTCGGGCACGTGGCCGGCGCGCAGCGAGCGTGCGAGGAACTGGCGCGCCGGCAGCGTGAACGTCAGCGCGTCGCGCAGGACGTACGTGCGCCCCAGGAACACGATCGGGAAGTGCGCGGCAACGACGGCGGCTGTGACCGCGATGACGATCCACACTCCGGCGCGCCGGCGACTCATCACCAACCGATAGTCGGCGAAGTCGAGCGAGACGGTCAAGGCGCGGCAACTGCCGCGGGGCATGAGTCGAAACGGCAGGGAACATGAGTCGTCTCGCTCAGGCGGCCGCGCGAGATCCGTTGCTAGGCTTCCCGGACATGAAGACGCGCGGTCTGGCCTGCGCGCTCATGGCGGTCGTGCTGACGCTGTACGGCCTCACGCAGTATGGCGGGCTCCGGTCGCCAGACGAGGAGGTCGTATTCCTGGCGGGCCAGACGTTTGCCACGTCGTGGCGACTCCACGCTGACGGCGGTCCCGAAGGATGGCAGGGCTTCGGCGTGGCACGAGCCGCCGACGGCCACGACTACCCGGTGTTCGGTCCCCTGGAGTCGATCGCCCTCGCTCCGTTCATCCGCATCGCGAAGGCAGTCGACGGCACGTCCTGGTATCGCGGCCTGCCGCTGTCTCCGAGCGCCTACGTCGGCGATGGCTATACCGACCTGGTCCGCGGCGTCACGCCGACGTCGCCGTCACCGCACGCCCTGCGGGCTCTGACGGCCACCTTCAACGTGTTGCTCACCGCGCTGGGCGTCCTGCTGCTCTGGTGCCTGCTGCGCACGCTCGGCTGCTCGAGGGAAGTCCGCACGCTCGCGGCCCTGATCTACGGCCTCGGCACGCCGGCCTGGGCCTACGCCGGCACGCTCTTCAGCGAGCCGCTGGCCACGACACTGCTGCTCGCCGCCTTCTGGCGCGCCGTCGACGACAATCCCCGTGCGGCAGCGCTGTCCGGAATGTTTCTCGGTCTCGCCGTCGCCACGCACCTCAGCGCCATCCTGTTTGCGCCGTTCCTGCTGCTCGTGCGCGGGCGCGGCGTTGCGAGCGTCGGCGCGTTCGTTGCCGGCCTGACGCCGGCGATCGCCGCGCTCGGCCTCTATAATGTCGCGCGGTTCGGATCGCTCTTCGAGACGGGACGGTCCGTCGATCCCGGTGCCGCCGCGACGTTCGGCTATGGCACCTGGGTCTGGCCGTGGCGCGGACTCTACGGGCTGCTCGTGAGTCCCGGCAAGGGCATCCTGATCTATTGCCCGATCGTCATCCTCTCGGCGCTCGCATGGCCGGCGTTCCATCGCCGCTGCCCGCGCCTCGCGGTGGTCCTGGCGTCGCTGATCGTGGTCCGGCTCGTGTTCATCGCGGCCCGAAGCGACTGGCACGGCGGCTTCGGCCTCGGGCCGCGCTATCTCTACATGCTCTTCCCGTTCCTCGTCATCCCGATCGCCGTCTGGATGGAGTCGGCCGCGCGCGCGTGGCGGATCGCCGTCGCCGCCGGCGTCGGCTTCGCCGCTGCCGTCGAGCAGCTGTACTTCGCCGTCGGCGAGCCGTTCCGCCTGTTGCACGCGGTGAAGGATTTCTATTTCCGGCGCGGCATCGACATCTTCGAGGACGACCGGCTCTACCTGGACTGGAACCTGTCGCCCGCACGCCATCTGTGGCGTGGCTGGGTCGGGCCCTGGCTGCTACGAGCGAGCGGGATGTCGGTACTGACGCTCACGAGCCTGGGCGCTCTCGTGCTCGCCGGCATCTTCGCGGCCGCGCTCGCGCTGGCTCTGTCGAGGCGCGCGCGGACCGCGACGGCGTAGCGCTCAGCCGCCCTCCGAGTGGCACTGCGAGCAGAGATCCGTCAGCCGCCCGCCGTCGACGCCCTCCTCGGTGACCAGGCCCGTCGGCTTCATGAGGATGAGACCGAACGGGTTCCGGTTGCCGTGGGCGCGGTGACAGCTCACGCAGGAGACGCTGGAGGCGATCGTCGCGCCGGCGCCGGCGCCGTTGCCGGCGATCAGCAGCGGCACGCGGTTGGCGCGCGAGTTGTAGCGCGTGACGTACGCGACCGGCATGCCGACGCCGTCGCTCGGATGCCGGCGGAAGGGCCGCGCCACGCCGGTCTGGGCGACGCCGTGGAAGTCGTTGTGACAGCCGCCGCAGAAGGCGCTGTAGCCGGAGCCGAGGGTCGAGGGCTGGTTGAAGTAGATCCGCGTCGCCGAGTAGAAGCCGGCGGCCACGCGCGAGCCGACCGCCGGGACCGCCGGCAGGTCGATGCGCACCTCGACGGCGTTCGTGGGCGTCAGCGACGTCGTGTACGTGACGAGGGGCGGATCGGGCAGCACGCCGCCCAGGTTGCGGTAGCTCGCGTTGCCGTGCGGCGAGTGGCAGCTCACGCAGCGCAGCCGCGTCTCGCCGCCGGGCCAGGCGCCCCCGGGCGGCGGCGCGGTCGCGTCCAGCGCGTGGCCTTTCCAGGCCTCGTAGCCGGCCGTCGCCGTCGTCAGCGCGCCGCCCTGCCGGGGACCGCCAAGCGCGTTCGCGTTCTCACCGCTCACGTCCGGGATGCCGTCCTTGTTGTCGTGGCAGGACAGGCACATCTGGTTCGCCGACGAGCCGTTCAGCAACCGGGGCTGGCCGCTGGTCGGCTCCTGCTGGTCGTGGCACTCCGAGCAGATCAGGGTCACGCCGAAGTGATACTCGCCGGCCGCCGCCGGCGCGGCGTGACCGAGCAGGACCAGGACGAAGGGAGAGGCCCAGCGTAGCGGCTCGCAAGCCACTCGCTGGAGGAGATCGGCCCAGTGGGTCGGATGGGGCGCCCGGATGGCCCGAAGATACTACGCCTCCGCGCCCAGAGTGCAATCCCCTCATTGAACTAGTGCGTTTCAACTACTCTCGGCGCCGGCCTCCTCCCCCGTGTCCCGGCCCAGCCGGCGCCACAGCGTCACGGGCGACAGCCCGAGGATCTCGGCCGCCCGCTTGCGATTGCCGCCGCACGAGTCGAGGACCTCGCGGATGTACTCGATCTCCATGTCGCGCAGCGGGCGATACCCCCGCTGCGCCGTCGCCGCCGGCGAGAGCCGCTGCTTGGCCGGCTGCCGCAGGGCGGGCGGCAGGTGCGGCAGGCGGATGGCCCCGCCCGGTTCGGCGAAGATGACCGCGCGCTCGACGGCGTTGCGCAGCTCCCGTGCGTTGCCGGGCCAGTCGTAGCGGGTGAACGCGTCCAGCACCTCCGGCGAGAAATCCAGCATCGGCTTCTTCAGCTCCTGGGCGTAGAGCGCCAGGAAGTGCCGGGCCAGCGGCAGCACGTCCTCCGCGCGCTCGCGCAGCGGCGGCACCACCAGCTGCACGACGTTGAGCCGCCAGAAGAGGTCCTCGCGGAAGCGCCCGGCCTTCGTCTCCTGCTCGAGGTCGCGGTTGCTGGCGGCGATGATCCGAACGTCCACCGTGATCGTCTCCTCGCTGCCGATGCGCTGGATGCGCCGGTCCTCCAGCGCGCGCAGGATCTTGGCCTGCATGTCGAACGGCATCTCGCCGATCTCGTCCAGGAACAGCGTGCCGCGGTCGGCCAGCTCGAAGCTGCCGCGCCGGCTGTAGACGGCGCCGGTGAAGGCGCCGCGCCGATGGCCGAACAGCTCGGACTCGATGAGATTGGCCGGGATCGCCGCGCAGTTGACGGTGACGAAGGGACGGTCGCGGCGGGCGCTGCCGGCGTGGATGAAGCGCGCCAGGATCTCCTTGCCGGTGCCGCTCTCGCCGGCGATGAGCACGCTGGAGTCGGTCTCGGCCAGCGTGCGGGCGGTCTCGAACAGGCCCTGCATCGCGCGGCTCTCGCCGATGACCACGCGGTCGCCGAGGACGTGACGTAGCTCCTCCTTGAGCAGCACGTTCTCGTCGCGCAGCCGCTTCTGCTCGAGCGTCTTGGCCACGATGTGGCGCAGCTGGTCGAGGCTGAACGGCTTGACCAGGTAATCGGAGGCGCCACTCTTGATGGCGGTGACCGCCGACTCGACGGACGCGAACGCCGTGATCATGACGACGAGCGTGTCGGGGTACGACTCCTTGATCCGCCGCAGCAGCTCCATGCCGTCGTCGTCACCCAGCCGGACGTCGCAGAGGACCAGCTCCGGCCCGGTGCGCTCGAGGGTCTCCCAGGCGGGCGCGGCGGCGGTGGCGACGTCCACCGTGTAGCCGATGCGCTCGAGGGCGCGCTTGACCGTCTCGCCGATGTTGACCTCGTCGTCCACGACCAGGACCCGACCGTTCACGGCGTGGTTCATGCAGCCGCCTCCACCGGCAGCACGATCGTGATCGTGGTGCCGGTCTCCCCGCTGGCGCCGGCCTCGGCGCGCGTGCGGCTGTCGACGTCGATGCGCCCGCCGTGCCGCTCCACGATGCCGTGGCTGATGGACAGCCCCAGGCCGGTGCCGTCGCGCTTGGTGGTGAAGAACGGATCGAAGATGCGCGAGCGGTGCTCGACCGGGACGCCGGGTCCCGTGTCGCCCACCTCCAGGCGCAGCCAGCCCCCGTCGCGGCGGCAGCGCACCGTCAGCCGGCCGCCCTGCCCCATCGCCTGGGCGGCGTTGACGAACAGGTTCGTGAGCACCTGGACGATGCGATCGGCGTCCCACGTCATCGGCGGCAGCCCCGCCGGGATGTCGCACCCCACCTCGATGCCGCGCTTGTCGAGCTCGGCCTTGGCCGACCACAGCGCGCGATCGACGACGGCGTCCACGCGCCCCGGGATCTTGAGCACCTCGTGGTGGCGCGCGAAGGTGTGCAGGTCCTCGATGATCCGGGTGCAGCGCTGCGCCTCCATCTCGATGCGGCGCAGGTCCTCGAGCAGCGGCGAGCCGGGGGCCAGCTCCTCCATCGCCAGGTTGGCGCTCATCACCACGCTGGTGAGCGGATTGTTGAGCTCGTGGGCGACGCCGGCGGCCAGCCGGCCCAGCGAGGCCAGCTTCTCGGCCTGCATGAGCTCGCGCTCCTTCTTCTCCAGCGCCAGCGTGCGATCGCTCACGTCCGCCTCCAGCGTCCGGCTGTAGTCCTCGAGCTGCTCGCGCGAGCGCCGCAGCTCCTCCACCATCGCGTTGAACGCCGAGGCCACCTCGTCCAGTTCGGCGGCGCCGCCGGCCGGCACGCGCGACGTCCAGTCGCCGGCCATGACGCGGCGGATCGCCACGACGACCTCGCGCAGCGGCCGCGCCAGCCAGTCGGCGACGACGACGGCCAGGCCGCAGGCGGCCAGCACGACCACCACGGTGAGCGAGCCGACCAGCAGCGACGCCCAGCGCCGCACCGCCTGCGCCTGCGCGCTCAGGTCCTCCACGCGCGCGCGCAGCGCGGTGGACATCGGCTCGAGCTCGTCGCGCAGCGAGGCCAGCAGCGCGCCGGCGCTCACGGCGTTGGCGCCGGGCGCGGCCCCCGCCGCGCGGATGCGCTCCATCGACTCGGTCAGGCGCCCGGCCATCTCGGCCGGCGTCTGCGCCGAGGCGTGGCACTCGGCCGTCGCGCACGAGCCCGCGCGCGTGAGCGCGGTCCGCATGAGCGTGTCGAAGCGCGCGCCGGTGCCGACGGCGGCCTGGGCGCGGGCCAGCGCGCGATCGAGGTCGCGCGTGGCCTCCAGCGAGAGCGTGATCTCCGCGAGCTGATCGCCGGCGGCGCCCAGCGAGCGCAGCGCGTAGAGCGTGACGCCGCCGAGCACGAGCCCGCCAGGGATGGTGACGGCGAGAAACGCCACGATGAGCTGACGCGAGAGCGTCTTCCGGGGCGATCGCATCGACGCCATGACGGGCATGCCTGGTTCTGCAACCGCAGGGCCAGACCACGTTTTCGGGCATTTGGCCGTGACGGCGCGTCGGGCCGTGGGGTGTCCGATCCTCACCTGGGGCGCGCCGGCCTCACCGCCGCGCGGCCGGTGCCGCCGCGCAAGTCTCCGCCGCTCCGGGCTTTTGCCAGAGCCACCGCGTCTGGCATCGGGCTCGCAATCGACCGCCGGCGATGACGCGGCCGTTCGTCGCCGGGATCGACTACCGCAGCGCGCCGATCGCGCTGCGCGAGCGGCTGGCACCCCCGGCCGATCGGCTCGCCGACGTGCTCGCGGAGATTCGCGAGGGCGCCGCGCTGGCCGAGGCGCTCCTGCTTTCCACCTGCAATCGCATCGAGATCTACGGCGTGGGCGATCCGCCGGCCGACGCGGCCGCGGCCGCCGCCCGCGCGCTCTGCCGCGTGCAGGGCGTCGAGGCCGACACCGTCGCCAGCTGTCTCTACACGCACGGCGACGCCGAGGCCGTGCGGCACTGCCTGCGCGTCGCCGCCAGCCTCGAGTCCATGGTGCTCGGCGAGCCGCAGATCCTGGGCCAGGTCAAGGCCGCCTTTGCGCTGGCGCAGGAGCGCGGCAGCCTCGGCCCCACGCTGCAGCAGCTCATGGCCCACGCCTTCGGCGTGGCCAAGCGCGTGCGCACGGAGACCGAGCTCGGCCGGCATGCCGTGTCGGTGTCCTCGGTCGCCGTCGAGCTCGCGCGCAAGATCTTCGGCGACCTCGACGGCCGGCGCGCTCTGCTGGTCGGCAGCGGCGAGATGGGCGCGCTGGCCGCGCGCCACCTGGTCGAGCAGGGCGTGCGCCCGCTGTACGTCACCAACCGCACCGCGGGCCGCGCGGAGGCGCTGGCCGCCGACGTCGGCGGCACATCGGTGCCGTTCGAGACGTGGACAGAGATGCTGTCGCAGGTCGACATCGTCGTGACGGCGGCGTCGGTGACGGCGCCGATCGTGCGCGCGGCCGACGTCGCCCGCGCCATCGCGCGGCGCACGCTGCCGCTGTTCCTGATCGACATCGCCGTGCCCCGCAACGTCGCGCCCGGCGTCGACGCGCTGCCCAACGTGTTCTGCTATGACGTGGACGACCTGCAGCGCGTGGCCGACGCCAACACCCGCGAGCGCGAGCGCGAGGCCCGCCGCGCGGCCGCCCTGGTGGATCGCGAGGTCGAGACGTTCCTGGCGCGGCTGCGCGACCGGCGGGCGGCGCCCACGATCGTGTCCCTGCGCGACAAGCTCGACGGCATCCGCCGCGCCGAGCTCGATCGCGCGCTGACACGGCTGCCGGACGCCTCGCCCGAGATGCGGCTGGCGCTGGAGGCGATGACGAACCGGATCCTGAACAAGATCCTCCACACGCCGCTCGTCACGCTGCAGGCGTCGTCGCGCAACGGTCGCGACGAGATCGGCGCCCTCGTCGCCGAGCTCTTCGGACTGGAGCCCCGGTCGGCTCGTTAGCGGCGCTCGGGCGGCCGGCGCCCCTCGTCGGCGAGCCCAGGTCCGGACTGCCCAGGTCCAGACTGCAGGCGCGACATCAAATCCGTCCAGCGCGCCGGGTCCACGCTACGCAGCCGAGCGGCGAGCGCCGCGGCCCGTGCGGCGTCGCCCGCCGCCGCGTACGCGAGCACGCTCGCGTAGATCGCCCGTGCGTCGGTCGGCCGCAGGCGCAGCGCCGACTGGTAGGCCTCGAGCGCCCGGGGCCGATCGCCAAGGCTGTCGCGAACGAGGCCGAGATTCAACCACCCGTCGGCGTTGTCGGGGTCCAGGTCGAGGGCGCGCTCGTACGACGCCAGCGCAGCGGGGAGCTGGCCGAGCTGCGTCTGCGCGACGCCCGCGTTGTGCCAGGCGTGCGAGTAATCCGGCCTGATGCTCGCCGCCTTGCGGAAGCACGCGAGCGCCACCTCCGGCTGCCGAGCCTCCAGGTACTGCATGCCGAGGTTGTTCCAGGCGAGCCAGTTGTCCGCGGTCACCCGGATCGCATGTGTGTAGAGCGTGGTGGCATCCCGCCAGTAGCCGACCTGCCGCACGGCCAGCAACGCCAGGATCGCCACGACCGTCGTCGCCACGGTCGCCACGGCGACCCGCGCGATCCGCCGACCGGGTACGACGTCGGCGATGCCCCAGACGACGGCGAGGAACACGCCGACGAGCGGAACGTAGGTGTACCGATCCGCCATCGCCTGGGAGCCGACCTGGACGAAGCCGAGCACCGGCGCCAGTGACAGCAGGTACCACGACCAGCCGACGACGAGATATGGGCGACGTCGGAACTGCCAGCCGACGACGCCCGAAATGGCGACGAGGACGAGAAGTGACCCAACGACGTTGCCGGTCGGGACGGAGCGTCCCAGGCTCGCCGGGTGTGGGTAGAACGCCGCCAACGATACCGGCGCCACCGTCTTCTCCAGATAGGCCGTGGTCGAGACGATCGCATTGGCGATACGGGCGCCGAGCGGCAGCGCCTCCGCCGACCACATCGCCTCCCAACGGGCCTGCGCGCTATACGTGATCAGGCTGACCGCCGCCGCCAGGGCGAAGAAAGGCAGCTTTTCGACGAGGAGCCGCCCGAGCTTGTCACCGCGGAGGCGTTCGAGCGGCCAGTAGTCGAGCAGCAGCAGCGTCAGCGGGACGACAACGAGCATGGGCTTGCTCAAGAGGCCCAGCACGAAGAACAGCAGTGTCGCGGCATAGCGCCCGGCGGTGGGCGCCTTGGCATAGCGCCCGTACGCTGCCAGCGTGAGGAACCAGAACATCGTACTGAGGACGTCTTTTCGCTCGGAGACCCACGCGACCGACTCGACGTGGAGGGGGTGCACGCCGAACAGCGCCGCCACCAGCGCACTCCGCCAGATCGCGCCGGTCATCCCCGACAGCACTAGGAAGAGCAGGACGGTGTTCAACCCGTGAAGCACGACGTTCACGACGTGGTGGAGGCCCGCGTGCAGACCGAACAGCTGCACGTCGGCCATGTGCGACATCCAGGTGATGGGATGCCAGCTGGCGTACGCGGAGAGTGAGAACGCCCACGCGATGCCAGATGGCGTCAGGCCCTGGCGGACGACGGGATTGGCGTAGACGTACTCGCTGTCGTCGAAATCGATGAACCCGTACTCGCGCACGCCGCCGAAGACCAGGGCGACGCCGACGAGTAGGAGAAGCGCAATGACGCTTCGGCTACGCAGCACCGGCCGCTCGGCCTCGCGGTCGCTTATGTCTTCGATTGACGCGCGGCGGCGGCCCGATAGCCGGGGCAGGAGGCGTGGCGTGGGTTGCCGCACGTCTGGGCGAGCGTGGCCGGCGCCGGCACGCGCAGGCGCGCGTCGGGACGGCGGCAGTACGCCGACACCGGGTACAGCCACAGACGATCGGCGACGACCGGGACCAAGAACGGGCAGCGCGTGCGCACGTCGGACGTCATGAAGGCACCTCAGGGGCGCGTCCGCACCGGCAGCGGCGCGTCAAACTGTTGCCGGAAGCTTCCGTCCACGCAGCGACGATCGCAGTGGATGGCCTCCGGCGGGTTGAAGACCGAGCAGCGGCGAACGGCGGTGGGCCGGCGCAGGCCGAGCCAGCCGCGCGTCGCGAACTCGACCTCGACTTCCCGACGAACCAGCGGACACCAGAAGCGGCGGCGCGCCGTCGAGCCCGGCGACGGTGGAGCGGGCGTTGAGGAGTCCACGTCTCACCTCCTTGAGCGCATTCGTGTCAGCAACGCCGATGCCACCCCGCCCCCCCGTCGAATGCACCAGCGGCGTGATGCGCGTGCGGCAGCGGCGCGCGGCCTCCACGGGGCGATACTGACCCGGTGGCGCGCGACCGCCCCAGGAACCGCCCGGCACTTGGAGGATGCGCGCCACCGCGTGGTGCGTCCGTGCCAGCGCGCTGGCGCGCGAGGCTCAGCCGGGCGTGGCACCGGCGTTGCTGATTCATCCGCCAGGGAGGAACCGGCCATGCCATCGCTGGACTCGATCGTCGGAGGCGTCCTGCTCACCATCCTGCTCCTGCCGGTCGCGTTCCTGCTCGGGACGCTGTTCATCCTGGCTCCGCTCGCGCACTTCATGGCGCCGGCGCCGGCGGTGGCACGGACGTCCTTCGACTGCCCGTACCGCAAGCAGCACGTCAACGTGGCGTTCGTCACCGCCCCCGACAGCGGCGCGCCTGCCGACGTCATGGCCTGCTCGGCCTTCGGTGACGGCGCGGTGACGTGCAAAAAGGCCTGCGTCGCCCTCGGCGAAGTCGGCTGGACGCCCTCGCCGATGGTGCCGCGCTTCGCGCTCGTCTCGGACGGGGTCGCGGTCCGCTGACAGCGCTCGCCCCAAGGAGGCGCCCATGTTCGCCGTCGGATGGCTCGACGGACTCGAGCTGGCGGTGCTCGTCGCGAGCGTGCTGACCCTGCTGGTGGTCATCGGGGCGGCGGCCGCCCCGCCGGCGACACGCCGGGTTCGCACGTCCCTGGAATGCCCGCGCGGCCGGGGCCACGCGGAGCTGGTGCTCTACCAGGACATCGCCAGCGCCCGCTTCGTGGATATCGTGCGTTGCTCGGCCCGGCTGGATGGCGGGGCCTGCGACGATTCCTGCCTGGAGATCGCCGCGACCTCGGCGCCGGTCGGCGTCGTCTAGCTCGACGAAGCGGCGTGCGCCCGGCGGAGAGCTGGGCGCACGCCCTCAGGCTCAGGCGCCGGCCGACTCGACCAGGCGGATGCGCACCCGCCCCTCGTTGGCCAGCATGGAGATGACGGACGCCGCCGCGTGCTCGGAGAATCCGAGCGCGCGTCCGACCTCCGCCGGCGACATCGGCCCGCGCTCCTTCAGGCAGCCGAGCACGGCGTCGTCGACCTCCGCCCACCAGCCCTGATTCACCGCGGACCTCTCGCGCGCGTCCAGCAGACTCATGGCTCCCCCTCCAGGCCGCCGGAACGGTACAACGCGCGTGCCACCCGGACGTGCCGGCGCCGGCTGTCCAGGTGACGCAGGGCCCTGATGCAGTCGCGGCACGCGCGCGGCGGCGGGCGGGGCGGGCCCGCCTCAGCGTGACGCGGGCGCGCCCCAGGCTCAGCGCCGGCGCAGCGAGCCGAGGACGCCGCGGGGAAAGAAGAAGACGACCACGATGAAGAGGACGCCGAAGTAGAGCAGCCAGCGATCCGTCAGCCGCTGCACCAGCTCGACGCCCGGAAACAGCGCGGCGCCGAGCGCGCGCAGCCGCGGCAGCAGCGTCTGCGCCGACAGCAACACCGTGGCGCCGACGAGGCCGCCCCACAGCGTGCCGATGCCGCCGATGATCACCATCAGCAGGATGTCCAGCATGATGTTGATGCCGAGCGCGGAGTCCGGGTTGACGTAGCGCACCCACAGCACGTAGCCGGCGCCGAGCAGCGTCGCCATCACGCTGGCGAACGACGAGGCGATGGACTGGTAGACGAACGGCCGGAAGCCCAGCGCCTCGGCGCGGCGCTCGTTGTCGCGGATGGCCTGCAGCACGCGGCCCAGCGGCGAGCCCACGAAGCGCGCCATCACCAGCAGCAGCGCGGCGCTGAGCGCCAGCACCGCGTAGTACGTGACGTGCCGCGACGTCAGCGGCCGGCCGAGCAGCGTGCCGCTCCAGCCGCTGGCGAACACGCCGGGCAGCCGGGGGCTGATGCCGTCCTCGCCGCCCGTCAGCCAGGACAGCTGCACGGCCAGGATCAGCGCGAACTCCGCGAAGGCCAGCGTGATCATCGCGAAGAAGATCGCCTTCACGCGCAGCGAGAAGGCGCCGATCAGGAACGACAGCGCGGCCGAGAGGACGGCGGCCGCGACGATGCCGGCCGCCAGGTGGCCGTAGGTGGGCCCGCCGAAGCGGCCGACCGAGAGCCCGACCGCGTAGCCGCCGAGGCCGAAGAACATCGCGTGGCCGAACGAGACGATGCCGGTGTAGCCGATGAGGACGTCGTAGCTGGCGACCA
>DASSLH010000639.1:0-4292 GCA_035689625.1 Candidatus Methylomirabilota bacterium
TCCTCGCCGCGGCGCAGCGCCTCGGCCAGCAGCCGGGCGGGCGGCTCGCGGAAGGGCTCGCGGTTGAGCGCGAACGTGCCCCAGTGCATGGGCACCATCACGCGCGCCCCGACGTCGTCGAAGAGCTGCATGGCCTCCTCGGGGTTGACGTGGTTGGGATGGTGTGCCGTGAACGCGCTGTAGCCCCCGATCGGGATGGCGGCGACGTCGAAGGGCCCCAGGCGCTTGCCGATCTCGGCCAGCCGCGGCGTGTAGCCCGTGTCGCCGGCGAAGAACAGCCGCTTGCCGGCGCGGTCGCCGATGACCCAGGAGGACCACAGGCGCAGGTTCTGGTCCATGAGGCCACGCCCCGAGTCGTGCTGGGCCGGCGTCGCCGTGAACGTCAGCCCGCGGAAGGACGCGCTGCCCCACCAGTCCAGCTCCACGACGTCGTGGATGCCGCGCTCGCCGAGCCAGTCCCGCAGCCCCAGCGGCACGAAGAAGCGCGGGTGGTGCTCGCGGGCCAGGCGCTCGACGGTCGGCAGGTCGAGATGATCGTAGTGATCGTGCGAGATGACGACCGCGTCGATGTGGGGCAGGTCCTCGAAGCGCATGCCGGGCGGCACCAGCCGCCGGGCGCCGAACGGCAGCGGGCCGGCGTGGTCGCTCCAGTTCGGGTCGGTCAGGATGTTGACGCCGTCGAGCTGCACGAGCAGCGTGGCGTGGCCGATCCAGGTGACGGTCGGCTGGGCGCCGTTGGCCCGGAGCGCGGCGCCGTCGTTGTGCACCACGGGCATGGGGGCGCCACGCGGGGGCTCCCGATGGACGGAGCGCCGGAGCAGGGTCCAGGCGCGGCCGAGCATCGTGTAGTCGTAGGACGGGTCGAGGTTGCGGAAGCCGTGGGCCAGGTGATGGGCCGGAGTGGCGATCTCACGGAGGCGCGACTCGGCCGGGGCCGACGCGGTCGGCACCGCGAGGAGCACCAGGAGCGCCAGCACGAGCGGCGCAGACCAGGACAGGCGGAGGGACAACCGGGACGACATCCGACGCCCTCCAGCCTAGCACAGGCCCGTGAGCCTGCAATCCCTTGCTCACCCCTCCAGGATGCAGACGGCCTCCGGCGTCACCGCCTGGGGGGCCAGCGTCTCCACGCAGAACAGGTGCACGCTGTCGCGGTCGTGCATCCGGTAGCCGGTGGCGAGGTCGCCGCCGACGGTGATGACGAAGTCGCCCCCGCGCGTGGAGAACACGGCGCCGGCGTCATGCACGACCGGCGAGCGGTGGACGGCGCCCAGCACGTCGCGCAGCTGGCGGGCGGTCGGGTAGCCGCTGTCGTCGACGGCCCGCAGGTAGGCGTAGTAGCGCGGCGGCGACAGCACCGCCTCGTAGGGACCGGGGATGCCGGCGGCATCCAGCGTCTCCACCGCCTTGACGAGGTCGGCCAGCACCTGGCCGTGACGGGACCAGTCGCCGGCGCTCACGCGTTGCGACTCCTTGCGGGCCAGGAAGCCGTTGCCGGTGGGATCACCGTAGAACGCCAGGCGATCCTCGGCCAGCGCCAGCTCGCGCGCCGCCGCCTCGGCGGGCGCGGTGTCGAGCACGGGGGCGCCGCGCTCGAAGTTCTCGATGCTGGACCACGGCACGCTGAAGTCCACGCGCACCTCGGGCAGCAGCACGACGTCGGGCACGCAGACGACCGCCTGGCCCTCGGCGCTGCGGCAGGGCGTCATCGTCCCCAGCCGCGTGGCCACGTGCTCCCAGCCGCGCGGGCCGTCGAACGTCGCCACGCGGCGCGCGGCCAGCACGTGACGGGCGGCCTGCACGACCGCCTCGTCGAGGCTCTTCCAGACGCGATCGGACAGCGGCGCGGTGTGACGGCGCAGGTAATCCATCAGCGGCCTCCCCGCAGCGAGCCCAGGCGCACGGCCGCCCCGCCGTTGGCGGACGTCGGGGCCGCCTCCAGCGCGCGCTCGCGGCCGACGATCGGCCCGTTGCTGAACAGGAACTCGCGGAGCTTGGCCGAGAAGGCCTCGTCGCGGCGCCGGATCCACTCCAGCACCATCGCGGCATGCTCCTTCTCCTCGTCGCGGTTGTGGCGCAGGATCTCGCGCAGCTCGGCGTCGTCGGTGGCCTCCAGCCGTTGCTGGTACCAGTCGACGGCCTCCAGCTCCTCCATCAGGCTCACGAGCGCGCGGTGCATGTCGCGCGTCTGCGGGCTCAGGCGCTCCTCGGACTCGTGCAACGTGGTCGAACCCTGGGGCATCGTGTCCTCCGGCGGTGGTCTTCAGCAGGGGTGACGCACAACGCATGCCGCCGGGCGATTCTTGACAAATCGCGGGGCCGCCGATATCCCAGGACGACGCGCCGGCCGTCGGGCCGGGGCCGGGGAGGTGGCATGAAGACGAAGGTCGCCGAGGCGGCCGAGGTACCCGAGGGCCAGGGGCGGGTGGTGGAGGTGGCCGGACGCACGCTGGCCCTGTTCAACGTCGGCGGAACGTTCTATGCGATCGACAACGCCTGTCCGCATCGCGGCGGGCCGCTGGGCGAGGGCGACGTCGAGGGCCCGATCGTGATCTGTCCCTGGCACGCCTGGCGCTGGGACGTGACGACGGGCTGCAACGCCAACAATCCCGCGGTGCGCGTGGCCTGCTATCCGGTCACCGCGGAGGGCGGGAGCCTGTTCGTGAGGCTGACCTGACAGGTGCCGCGTGCCGTCTGACAACGAGTGCCGCTTGTCCGGAAAGCCGTGTTATGCTGCGCGCGCCCGGCAGCACAATTCCATCCGACGGAGGGATCCCATGCACCGCATCGCCCTGACCGCCGTTGTCACGCTCGTCGCGCTCGCCCTCTGCAGTCCGGCCATGGCGTTCCAGTGCCCGACGCTCGTCAAGAAGGTGCAGGATGAGACGGCGCGCCGCTTCGATCCGGCGGCCGCGTCGGCCAAGCAGCTGGCTGCCGAGTCCGCCGCGCTGCACGCGGCCGGCAAGCACGCGGAAGCCGAGGCGAAGGGCAAGGAGGCGCTCGCCAAGCTCGGGATGCAGTCCTAGCGCCGTCGGTCGGCGAACGCGACGACGCCCGGAGGGCCGGCCGGCCTTCCGGGCGTCGGTGCGTCTGCGGCGCGCGGTCTCACCGGACGTCGATGGTGGTGAGCCGGGCGCGCCCGGCTCGGAAGGCTTCCTCGGGGGACTCGTAGGCCATCCACTCGCTGTTCCAGCTGTTGACGACGACTTCGTTGCGCCGAGGGTCGCGAATCTCCCACCGCCACAGGCAGGGCTCCGACATCAGGCGCACGGCGACCGTCAACTCCTGGCCCCTCGTCTGCTGCATCCCGCTGCCTCCTTCTGGAATTGCGACGGGAGAAACGTGCAATCAAGGTGCCCGTAGGGGCGGCCTGGGAACTGCGCGTCACACCGAGCGGCGTGTCGGTTCCTCGACGTCCGGAGGGAAAATTGTCGGAACTTCCGTGGAAGGACTTTCAGGGCTAGCATGGGGCCGTGGCAGAAAGCCTGCCGGTCCCGCCGGTCGTCCTCGGCGCGGCCGTGGTCGTCACCCTGGTGGCGCTCTGGGGATGGTGGCAGCTCTACCAGTTCTGTCCGCACTGCGGCCGCCTGGCGCGGCGGGTCTACGCCGGCTGGCGGCGCTGCCATCGCTGTGGACGACAGTACCGGCGCGGCCTGCGCCTGCGATGAATCCCTGATGGAGGATCACCCGACGATGTGGCCGTTGCCGCTGCCGTCACGCCGAGCACTGCTCATCGGCAGCGCCGCCGTGCTGCTCGTGCTGCTGATCGCCGTCGGCGCCTGGGCCTGGTATGAGGCCCAGCAGCGTCGCGTGCAGGCCGCTCACGCCGAGGTCATGCTGCGCGTGGAGGCCGCCGAGACGGCCGACGCGCCGGCCGAGGCTCGGGCGGCGGCGGCGCGCGACCTCGAGGCGCTGCTGGCGCGCTATCCCTCGGCGCGCACGGTGCCGCAGGCGGCCTACGAGCTCGGCAACCTGCGCTTCGCCGCGCACGACTACGCCGGCGCCCGCACAGCCTACGAGCTGGCCGTGCGCCACGGCACCGGGGGGCTGCTCGGCACGCTGGCGCGCAGCGGGATCGGCCGCACGTGGGAGGCCCAGCGGGACTTCGGCAAGGCGGCCGACGCCTACGGCGCGCTGGTGAAGGATCTCGACCCGCGCAACTTCCTGTACGAGGACGCGCTGATCGATCACGCCCGCGCGCTCGACCTGGCCGGTCGCAAGCCCGAGGCGGTGCAGGCCTACCAGCGCGTGCTCAAGGACGTGCCGACCGCACGCCGGGCCGACGAGGTCCG
>DASSLH010000640.1:0-2498 GCA_035689625.1 Candidatus Methylomirabilota bacterium
GGGCCGCCCCGAGCGATTGGGGGGTTTGGGGGGCCCGTTCGAGGCCCCCCATGTGATCAATGTCCGCCGAACTTGCGGCGCATGGCCTGCAGCGTCTTGCAGGCGAAGGCGTCCTCGCCGCGCGAGGTGAAGCGCTGGTAGAGCGAGGCGGTCAGCACGGTGGCCGGCACGCCCTCGTCGATGGCGGCCAGGACCGTCCAGCGGCCCTCGCCGGAGTCCGGCACCTCGGCCTTGACGTTCGACAGCTCGGGGTCCTCGGCCAGCGCCGAGGCCGTGAGGTCGAGCAGCCAGGACGCCACGACGCTGCCACGGCGCCACAGCTCGGTGATCTCGGCCAGGTTGAAGTCGTACTGGAAGTGCTCGGGGTTGCGCAGCGGCGTGATCTCGGCGCTGGCGGCCTCGCGGCCCTTCTTGCCGACGTTGGCGTTCTTGATGACGTTGAGGCCCTCGGCGTAGGCGGCCATGAGGCCGTACTCGATGCCGTTGTGGACCATCTTCACGAAGTGGCCGGCGCCGGAGGGGCCGCAGTGCAGGTAGCCGTCCTCGGCCGTGCTCGGGTTCTTGATCTTCTCGCGGCCCGGCGTCTTGGAGGCGTCACCCTTGCCGGGCGCCAGCGCCTTGAAGATCGGGTCCAGCCGCTTCACCGCGGCGTCGGGGCCGCCGATCATCAGGCAGTAGCCGCGGTCGAGCCCCCACACGCCGCCGCTGGTGCCGACGTCCACGTAGTGGATGCCCTTGGCCGCCAGCTCCTTGCTGCGCCGGATGTCGTCGATGTAGTACGAGTTGCCGCCGTCGATGAGGATGTCGTCCTTGGACAGCAGCGGCACCAGGTCGGCGATCACGCGGTCCACCACGCCGGCCGGCGTCATCAGCCAGATGGCCCGCGGCGCCTTGAGCTGTCCGACGAACTCCGTGAGGGCGGAGGCGCCGCCGGCCTGGCCACCGGCCTCCTTCTGGACCCGCTGCTGCGTCTGCTGGATGACCTCGGCGCTGCGGTCGCTGACGACCAGCGCGTGGCCCGCTTTGGCCAGCCGGACAACCATGTTCTGCCCCATCCGCCCCAAGCCAATCATTCCGAGTTGCACGGTGAGGGCTCCTTTCAGACGAGTCTATCGGCTATACACCGCGAGGGACCCGCGCCGCAAGCCGGAAATTCGCGCTCAGTAGTGGAACTCCGCGATGGCGACGTGGTGATCGGCCATGGGCCACGTCCGCACGACGATCGTCTCGCCGTTGAACCGGGCGGTCACGCTGCGGGGGACGGCGTCGGACAGCCGGAGCCGGGCCGCCGACGTGCCGGGCACCCCCTCGTTGATCCCACCCGGAACGGCGCCGTCGAGGGTGAAGACGTCGCGGCCCTGGCCGAAGTAGCCCCGCGGCCGGGTCATGACGACGACCGCCGCGGCTGTCTCGTCGTCCCTGGCCAGGATCGCCGGGCGCAGGTGGACCACGCGGGAGCCCCGCGGGAAGGGCGAGCGATAGATGTGGGTCACCGGCCGGCCGGGCGCGCTGATCACGAACTCGTAGGCGACGGCGGGCGAGGCGCGGAACGGACCCCAGCGGCCCTCGGCACCGGTGACGCGGTGGTGGACGGGATCGCCCTGCCGGCTGCCCGTTCGCGGGTCGACGGGGTAGACGTCCACCGCGGCGCCCGCCACCGGCTGGTTGTCGTAGACGCCGGCGGTCACGCCGGTGACGCACCCGTCGAGCACGGGCTCGGCCTCGGGCGTGATGTCCACGCGAGCCGGCGCCCGGCCCGTGATGAACCTGAAGGTCTCGGCGAACGCGCGCTTGCCGTACGACGTCTCGCGATGGTCGGCGCCCGGCAGGACGACGTTGGTGGCCCCCTTCAGCGCCGGGGCGTCGTAGCCGAGGCCCGTGGGCACCCCCGGCAGGTTGATGAACGTGCCGATCGGCTGCGCGTACTTGTCGTTGCGGTCCGAGCGGACCGTCAGGAAGGCGACGCCGGCCACGACCTCGTCGGGCCCGTCGTTGAGCCGCTTCATCAGCTCGCCGGCACCGTTGAACTCGCTGCCGGTCAGGTGGCTGTCGGACACGATGACGCCGTGGTTGGTGCCGCCGCCGAGCACGACGTGCGAGGTGCTGGCCGCGCCGCCGCCGAAGCGCACGTAGTTCCGGATGGTGTTGGCGCCGCGCGAGTTGCCCACCAGCGCAACCTTGCTGCCGCCGGTGCGCGCGCGCACGTCGTCCACGAACGCGGCCAGTTGCGCCATGGCCTCGGACGCCGACGTGCGGCCCTCCTGCCGCGTGGCGTCCACGCTGCGCGCGCTCGGGAACCTCATGTCGAGGGCGAAGAGGCGCTCGCGCGGGTAGCCGTTGGACTCGAAGCGCCAGATCGTGGTCGTCCACAGCGCCGCGGTATCGCCGTTGCCGTGCACGAAGACGATCGGCGGGTCGGCGGCGCGCGCCGGCGTGGCCGCCAGCACGGCGGCCAGCACGACGGCGGCGGCGAGGACGCCGGGCCGGCGCAGCGCGCG
>DASSLH010000641.1:0-22593 GCA_035689625.1 Candidatus Methylomirabilota bacterium
GCGGGCGGCCGGGCCGCTGGAGGAGGCGCGGGCCGGCCACGCCGACGGCCCGGCGGTGTTCGTCATCGGCGACAGCGCCCGGCCGGCGACGATCTTCGACGCCATGCAAGACGCGGCCGCGCTCGGCCATCGACTGTGAACCCCACGAGAGAGGTGTGACCATGCGAACCGTCTGGACCGCGATCGTGGCCCTCATCCTCGCCGGCGCGGCGTGTCTGGCCGCCGCCGACAGCGCGCCAATCAAGATCGGCGCCATCCTGCCGCTCACCGGCTCGGGCGCCTCCTACGGCGTCTGGATGAAGGGCGGCGCCGAGATCGCCGCCGAGGAGATCAACGCGGCCGGCGGCATCGCCGGGCGCAAGCTCGAGATCATCTTCGACGACCACGCCGCCGACGCCTCCAAGGCCGTCAACGCCATGCGGCGGCTCGTCGAGGTCGAGAAGGTGCCGTTCACGCTCACGTCGTACTCGGCGCCCACGCTGGCCATCCAGCCCATCGGCGCCCAGCACAAGGTCGTGATGATGAACGGCGGCGGCCAGTCCGACAACCTGGCCAACAAGGACTACCTCTACAACAACATCCCGGTGGTCTCGAACGAGGTCGGCGTCATGGCCGACTGGCTGGCCCACGACAAGAAGCTGCACAGCGCGGTGCTCATCACCGCCAACGACGAGGCCGGGCGCAACTCGGCCAAGACGTTCCGCGACAAGTACGCGGCGGCCGGGGGGCGCGTGGTGGGTGAGGAGCAGGTGACGCTCGACGGCACCGACTTCCGCGCCCAGCTGGCCAAGGTCAAGGCGGCCGGCGGCGAGCTGCTCTACATCTCCTCCTACGGCCGCAACGTGTCCATCATCGCCGACCAGGCGCGCGAGCTCGGCATCGCCATCCCGATGGCCGGCACGTCGTGGACGCTGGTGCCGGAGACGTTCAAGGCGCCGGGCGCCGAGGGCATGCTGGTCACCAAGCTGCCGTTCGACCCCGAGCTGCCGTTCGCCAAGAAGTTCAAGGCCAAGTACGGCGTGGACGCCGGCTTCTTCGCGGTGCAGTACTACAGCGGCACGAAGATCTTCGCCCGCGCGGCCGAGGAGGCGATGAAGAAGAACGGCGGGCGCCTGGACGGCGAGGGCGTCAAGCAGGCGATCGAGTCGGTGAAGGTCTTCGACACGATCTCCGGCAAGCTCGTCTTCCAGCCCAACCATGCCGCGATCATGGACATCGAGGCCGGCGTCCTGCGGGGCGGCAAGGTGCAGGTCGAGAAGGTCATCAAGGCGGGCCACTAGCGCCGTGGACCTCCTCCTGCAGCTCCTCGCCACCGGCATCGTCGTCGGCAGCCTGTACGCGCTGTGCACGCTGGGCTGGGGGCTGATCTACGGCACCACGCTGCACTTCCACGTGGCGCACGGCGCGGTCTTCACCCTGGCCGCCTACTACGCCTACGTGGGCCAGAAACTCCTGCGGCTGCCGCTGGCCGTCGCCGCCCTGGCGGCGATCGTGCTGGCGGCGGTCTCGGGGCTGCTGATCGATCGCCTGCTCTACCAGCCGCTCGAGCGGCGGGGCGCCGTCCGCACGACGCTGTTCATCGCCTCGCTGGGGCTGCTGATCCTGGTCGAGAACACGCTGGCGATCGTCTTCACGCCCGATCCGCTGCGCATGGACATCGGCCTCCTGCAGCGCTCCGTCCGCCTGGGCCCCGTGTTCCTCACCCACCTGCACCTGCTGACCGTCGCCCTCGCCGTCGCCGGCTACGCGGCGCTCGTGCTGTTCCTGCGCCGCACGCGCGCCGGCCAGGCCATCCGCGCCGTGGCCAGCGCGCCGGAGATGGCGCGCACCGTCGGCATCGACCTCCGTCGCGTGCACCTGCTCACCTACGCGATCGGCTCGGCGATCTCGGCGCCGGCCGGGATCCTGATCGCGATGGACGTCGGCGCCGAGCCCTACCGCGGCACGACGTTCGTGCTGCTCGCCTCGGTCGGCGTCATCATGGGCGGCATCGGCTCCATCCCCGGCGCGATGCTGGGCGGCCTGTTCCTGGGCCTCGTCGAGAACCTCGGCGTCTGGAAGATTCCCTCGGAGTGGCAGTCGGCGCTGAGCTTCGGCGTCTTCCTGGTGTTCATCCTGGTGCGGCCGCGCGGCTTCTTCGGACGCCACGTCGCCTCCGCCGAGCTCTGACGTGGCCGCCTACCTCGCGCACTACCTCGTCATGGCGGCGATCTACACGATCCTCGCGCTGTCGCTCAATCTGCTCATCGGCTACGCGGGGATCTTCTCGCTGGCCCACGCGGCCATCTACGGCATCGGCGCCTACGCCTCGGCGCTCGTCGCGCTGCGCCTCGGTCTCGGCTTCTGGGGCGGGCTCCTGATCGCCGCGCTGGTCGGCGCGCTGGCCGCCGCCCTGGTGGCCATCCCGTCGCTGCGCACCGCCGGCGACTACTACCTGGTCGCCTCGTTCGGCCTGCAGGTCGTGATCCTGACCGTGTTCATGAACTGGACCGACCTCACCAACGGCCACGCCGGGCTGCCGGCGATCCCCCGCCCGGTGGTCTTCGGCTGGGTGATCGACACGCCGTTCGAGTACGTGGCCCTCGCGCTCGCGCTGGCCGTGCTGACGTACGCGATCTGCTATCGCCTGACCAGCTCCCCGTTCGGGCGGGTGCTGCAGGCGATCCGCGACGACGAGATCGCGGCGGCCGCGATGGGCAAGGACGTGGTGCGGGTGAAGATCGTCGTCGCCGTGCTGTCCTCGGCGCTGGGCGCCGTGGCCGGCAGCCTCTACGCGCACTACATCACCTACATCAACCCCTCCAGCTTCACGCTGCACGAGTCCATCTTCATCGCCACGCTCGTGATCCTGGGTGGGACCGAGCGGCTGGCCGGGCCGCTGGTCGGCGCCTTCCTGCTGCTGGCCATTCCCGAGGCGCTGAAGTTCCTGGCGATCCCCGACGCGGTGGCGGCGCCGGTGCGGCAGATCCTCTACGGCGCGCTGCTGGTCGTCTTCATGTTCGTGCGGCCGGAGGGCATCCTCGGGCGGCGCCGGCTGGCCCCGGTGCGTGCCGCGGCGGGCCCGCGGCCATGAGCGAGCCGATCCTGTCGGTCGCCGGGCTGCGCAAGACGTTCGGCGGCATCCAGGCCGTGGACGACTGCACGTTCGACGTCTGGCCCGGCCTCATCACGGGCCTCATCGGCCCCAACGGCGCCGGCAAGACGACGATCTTCAACCTCGTCTCCGGCTTCCTGCGCGCCGACGGCGGCTCCGTGCGCCTGCGCGGCCGCGAGCTGCTCGGCCGGGCGCCCCACGAGATCGAGCGCCGCGGCGTGGCCCGCACGTTCCAGCACCTGCGGCTCTGGAACAAGATGACCGTGCTGGACCACGTGCGCCTCGGCTGCCAGTCGCCGGCCGGCGAGCGCGTGCTCACGCTGTTCCTGCACCCGGGCCGCGTGCGCGCCGAGGAGCGCCGGGCCCGCGAGCGCGCGCTGGAGGTGCTGGACTTCTTCGGCCTCGCCGACCGCGCCCACGAGCTGGCCGAGGACCTGGCCTACCCGGAGCAGAAGCTGCTCTCGATGGCCCGCATCCTGGCCACCGACGCCGACGTGCTGCTGCTCGACGAGCCGACCTCCGGCCTGGATACCGACTGGCTGCAGCGCCTCGTGCCGCTGGTGCGCGGGCTCGTCACCCGCGGCAAGACCGTGCTGCTCATCGAGCACAACATCGCCCTGGTCTCCCAGCTGTCCGACCAGGTGGTCTTCCTGCACCAGGGCCGCGTGCTCGCGCGCGGCCGGCCCGAGCAGATCACCAAGGACCCGGCGCTGACCGAGATCTACTTCGGCGTATGAGCGAGACCCCGCTGCTCGACGTCGAGGATCTCGAGGCCGGCTACGGCAAGAAGCGCGTGCTGGCCGGCGTCGGCCTGCGAGTGGCCGAGGGCGAGATCGTCGCGCTGCTCGGCCACAACGGCGCCGGCAAGTCCACGCTGCTGCGCGCGATCCTCGGCCTCATCCCCGCGCGGGCCGGGCGCGTGCGCGTCGGCGGCCAGGCGTGGGCCAACGGCGATCCGGCCAGCAACGTGCGGCGCGGGCTGGCGATGGTCCCCGAGGGCCGCGGCGTCTTCCCCGACCTCACCGTCATCGAGAACCTGCGCCTGGGCGCCTACACCGTGGGCGACCGGGCGGCGGTGAGCGCGCGTCTGGCGGAGGTCTTCGAGCTGTTCCCGATGCTGGCCGACCGCCGTCAGCAGGTCGTGCGCACGCTCTCCGGCGGCCAGCAGCAGATGGTCGCCGTCGGCATGGCGCTCATGCCGCGCCCGCGCCTGCTGATGATGGACGAGCCGTCCATCGGCCTGGCGCCGGTCGTGGTGCAGCGCGTGCTGGAGAGCGTGCGCCAGGTCAACGCGCGCTTCGGCACCGCGATCGTGCTGGTCGAGCAGAGCATCAAGGCCGCGCTCGGCATCGCCTCGCGCGCCTACGTGATGAAGTCCGGCCGCGTCGTGCTCGAGCGGCCGGCGCGCGAGCTGCTGGCCGCCGAGCAGTCGTGGTGGGAAATGTACTGACATGGCGGTGACGGCCGTCGCCGTGGGCCGCCGCCGCGCCGCCTCGCTGTTCGTGCTGGGCACCTTCCTGTTCTGGGCCTCGGTCTACACCTACGTGCCGATCCTGCCCGCCTACGTCGAGCGCGTGAGCGGCTCGCTGCAGGTCGTCGCCTGGGTCATCGGCGCCTACGGCTTCACCCAGCTCGTCCTGCGGGTGCCGCTCGGCGTCTGGTCGGATCGCGCGGGCGCCCGCAAGCCGTTCGTCCTGGCCGGGCTCGTCACCGCCGTGGTCAGCGGCCTCGGCCTGGCGCTGGCGCAGGCGCCCGGCTCGCTCGTGATCTTCCGCGGGCTGGCGGGCGTGGCGGCGGCGACGTGGGCCGTGTTCACCGTGCTGTTCTCCGACTACTTCACGCCGGCCGATCCGCGGCGGGCGATGACGATCATGCAGGTGGCGGCCGGCGTCGGTCAGATCGCCGCCGCGCTGCTGGGCGGCTGGCTGGCCGCCTCGTGGGGCTGGACGGCGCCGTTCTACGCCGGCGCGCTGCTCGCCGTCCTCGGCCTGGCCTGCGTGGCGGCGGCGCCGGAGCCGGCCGGCCGGACACCGGCGCGGCGGAGCGCCGGTGCCGCCAGCGTCGCCCGCATCGCGCGCGTGCGCGTGGTGGCCGGCGCCTCGATCATCGCCGCGCTCGCGCAGTGCGGCTTCTGGGCGACCGTCAACGGGTTCACGCCGATCTACGCCGTGCGGCTGGGCGCCAGCGCCGGGGTGCTGGGCGTGCTGGCGATGGTCGCGCTGGTCCCGTACACGGCGGCGCCGATCCTCGGCGACACCGCGCTCTTCCGGCGCTTCCGCGCCGGCGACGTCGTCGCCGCCGGCTGCCTGCTCGTCGCCGTCGCCACGGCGGCCGTGCCGTTCATCGGCTCGATCGCCGGGCTGATGCTCGCCCAGGTCGTGGGCGGCGTCGGCCGCGGGATCATGTTCCCGATCCTCATGACGAGCGCGCTCGGCGCCGTCGGCCCCCAGGAGCGCGGGACCGCCATGGGCCTGTTCCAGGCGACCTACGCGCTCGGCATGACCGGGGGCCCCTGGCTGGCCGCCTGGCTCGTCGGCCCGCTCGGCCTCGAGGGCGTGTTCCTCACCATGGCGATCCTCACCGCCCTCGGCATCGCCGTCGCGCTGGCGCTGCTCGACTGACCCCTAGCGCAGCTCCACCGGCGTCAGCACGAAGTCGAAGTTCGGGTGCAGCTTGAAGTGCTGCACGCGCTTGCGATAGACGACGACCTGCTTGCCGTGGTCCACGATGATCCACGGCGCGTCGTCGGTCACCAGCTTCTGCGCCTCGCGGTAGAGCGCCAGCCGCTGCGACTCGTCCAGCGTGGTGCGGCCCTTGCGCAGCAGCTCGTCCACGCGCGCGTTCTGGTAGAAGCCCGCGTTGAACGCGGGCGGGAAGCGGTCGGAGGACAGCAGCATGTACATCATGTGGTCGGGGTCGCCGATGGACGGGTTCCAGGACATCTCGGCCATGTCGGGACCGTCCAGGTACTTCTTGAGGTAGGCGCCCCACTCCATTGTCTGGATCTTCGCCTTCACGCCGACGGCGGCCAGGTTGGCCTGGATGACCGTGGCCATCTCGACCGGCGACTGCATGCCCGAGCCCGACTCGGGCACGAGGAAGGTCAGCTCGAGACCGTTGGGGTAGCCGGCCTCGCGCAGCAGCGCCCGGGCGCGCTCGGGGTTGAACGGGTACGTGCTCGTGTTCGGCTCGTGGAAGGCGCCGTAGACCGGCGACAGCGGCGAGGTGGCGACGATCGCGGTGCCGCGGAGGATGTCCCGGATGATCGCGTCCTTGTTGACCGCGTAGTTCAGCGCCTGGCGCACGCGCCGGTCCTTGAGCGCGGCCTGCCGCGTGTTGAGCATCACGTACCACACCGCCGAGGAGTCGGCCTCGGCCACCACCAGGTTCGGATCGCGGCGCAGGCCGTCGAGCGCGTCGGGCGGCACGTCGAGCGTGAGGTCGATCTCGCCGGTCTTGATGGCGGTCAGCCGCGCCTGCGCCTCGACGATCGGCACGTAGACGACCTGGCGCAGCTTCGGCGCGCCGCCCCAGTACGCGTCGTTGCGCGAGAGCACGACCTTCACGCCGGGCTCCCAGGCGTCGAGCTTGAACGGCCCGGTGCCGACCGGGTGCTTGACGACGTCCTTGCCCCACTTCTTGAGCGACTCCGGGCTGTAGACGTAGAGCGAGTGATGGGCCAGGTACTGGATGAACGGCGTCAGCGCCGACTTCAGGCGGATCTGCACCGTCTGGGGGTCGAGCACCTCGACGCCGGCCACGTTGCCCAGGAAGCCCTTCACGTACGGATAGGTCCCGGTCTTGTAGAACGGGCTCTGGTCGTTCATCTGCCGGTCGAGCACGAAGCGCACGGCCTCGGCGTTGAGCGGCGTGCCGTCGTGGAACGTGACGTTCGGGCGCAGGTGGAAGGTGTAGGTCAGCCCGTCCCTGGAGATGTCCCACGAGCGCGCCAGCCCCGGCACGATCTTGTAGGTGCCGAGCTCCTGGCCGACGAGGCCCTCGAAGATGCGCTTGGCCACCCGCGTGGAGTTGAGATCGGTGATCTGCGGCGGGTCCATGGTGACCGGCTCGGCCACCAGGCCGATGACCATGGTATCGCGCGGCGGCTCGGCGAGCGCGGGCACGCCGGTGACGGGCGCGACGGCGAGGGCGAGGACGAGCGAGACACAGGCGCGCATGGGGTCCTCCTTCACTCGGTTCGCATGCGGGGATCGAGCAGGTCGCGCAGCGCGTCGCCGACCAGGTTCAGCGCCAGCACGATGACGAAGATCGCCAGGCCCGGCAGCAGCACCACGTGCGGGCGCAGGATGACGAACTGCCGGCCGGTGGCCAGCATGCTGCCCCAGTCGGCCGTGGGCGGCTGGGTGCCGAGGCCGAGGAACGACAGCCCGGCGGTCGCCAGGATCTTGGTGCCCACGTCCAGGCTGAAGGCCACCATGACCGGCGAGACGAGGTGCGGCAGCACGTGGCGGCCGAGGATCACGCCGTCGGTGGCGCCGAGCGCGCGTGCCGCCTCCACGAACTCCCGCTCGCGCAGCGAGAGCACGACGCCGCGCACGAGGCGGATGTAGAACGGAAAGCCGACGATCGCGATGGCGATCATCGCGTTGCGCAGCCCGGGGCCGAGCCCGGCGACGATCGCGATGGCCAGCAGGATGTAGGGAAACGCCATCAGCACGTCGGTGGCGCGCATGACCAGCGCCTCCACCCAGCCGGTGTAGAAGCCGCCCAGCACGCCGAGCGCGACGCCGACCACCATCGCCGCCACCGCGCTGGCCAGCCCGGCCGTGAGCGACACGCGCGCGCCCCACACCAGGCGCGCGAGCAGGTCGCGGCCGAACTCGTCGGTGCCGAGCACGTGACCCGGCGACAGCGGCGGGCGCAGGCGGTTCGGCGTGTCCACGGCGTCGGGGTCGCTCAGCGGCAGGTAAGGCGCGGTGGCCGCCAGGGTCACCGCGGCCAGCAGCACCAGCGCGGCGGCGACGGCCAGGCGATTGCGCGTCGCCAGCCGGCGCGCCGAGCGCCCGAGGCCCGGCGCCCGGGCGCCGACGCTCGCCGGCGCCGGCGGGCCCGGCAGCGTGACGGCGGCCGGCCCGCGACTCGTAGCGGATCCGGGGATCGAGCCAGGCATAGAGCAGGTCGACGGCGAGGTTCACCAGCACGAAGCTCAGCGCGACGACGAGCACGCAGCCCTGCACGAGCGGAAAGTCGCGCGCCAGGATCCCCTGCACCATGAGGGTGCCGACGCCGGGCCACGCGAACACCGTCTCGGTGAGCACGGCGCCCCCCAGCAGGTAGCCGGCCTGCACGCCGACGACCGTGACGATCGGGATCAGCGCGTTGCGCAGCCCGTGGCGCAGCACGACGCCGCGCTCGACGACGCCCTTGGCCCGGGCGGTGCGGATGAAGTCCTGGCCCAGCGTCTCCAGCATCGTGCTGCGCGTGAGCCGCGCGATGATCGTGACCGACGCCGCCGCCAGCGTCACCGCCGGCAGCGCCAGGTGCAGCAGCAGGTCGCGCAGGTCCCCGCCGCCGTACGGCGAGAACATGCCGGAGGCCGGCAGCCAGCCGAGCCACAGCGCGAAGATCACCATCAGCACGATGCCCAGCCAGAAGGCCGGCATGCTGACGCCGAACAGCGAGGCGACCGCGCTCGTGCGGTCGAGAACGGAGTTGGGGCGCGTGGCGGAGGCCACGCCGAGGGCGAGGCCGCCGGCGGTCGAGAGCAGCAGCGCGGTGCCGGTGAGAATCAGCGTGGCCTTGAAGCGGCCGAGCACCTCCGTCAGCACCGGGCGCTTCATCCACAGCGAGCGGCCGAGGTCGCCCTGGACGACGTGGCCGAGCCAGCGCACGTACTGCACGGGCAGCGGTTCGGTCAGCCCCAGCTCCGTGCGCAGCCGCTCGAGGTCTTCCTTCGTCGCCTGGGGGCCGAGCATGATCTCGGCCGGATCGCCGGGTGCCAGGTGCAGCACCATGAAGACGACGATCGACACCCCGAGCAGCACCGGCGCCACCAGCAGGAGCCGGCGCGCGAGATACGTCCTCACTGCAACGAGATCGTCTCGACGCGCAGATCGAAGCTCGGGTGGAGGCGAAAGCCGCGCACGCGCTTGGAGACGGCGCCCACCTGGATCTCGTGGTCCACGAAGATCCACGGCGGGTCCTCGAGCAGCAGCCGCTGGGCCTGCCGGTAGAGCGCGGCGCGCTTGCCCTGGTCGGTGACCAGGCGCGCCTGCTGCAGGAGGTCGTCGAACTTCGCGTTGCGGTAGAGCGCGCGGTTGGGGCCGTTGGGCGTCCACTGGCTCGAATGCAGCAGCGGGAACATCACGAGGTCGGGGTCCTCGTTGCCGGCCGCCCACGAGAGCGCGAACAGCTCCTGCTCCTTGGTGCGCAGCTTGGCGAGGTAGGCGCCCCACTCCATCGTCTGCAGCGTCACGTTGACGCCGACGGCCTTGAGGTTGGACTGGATCACCGTCGCCATCGGCACCGGCGACTGCATGCCCGAGCCGGACTCCGGCACCCACAGCGTCGTGCTGAAGCCGCCGCCGAGGCCCGCCTCGGCCAGGAGCTTCTTCGCCCTCGCCGGGTCGTAGGGGAACGGCTTGAGCGCCGTTTCGGCGCCCCAGGTGCCCGGCAGCACGGGGCCGGCGGACACGAGGCCGGTGCCCTTGAGGACGTCGCGGACGATCGCCTCCTTGTCCACGGCGTAGTTCAGCGCCAGCCGCACGCGCGGGTCGTCGAACGGCTTCTTCTGGTTGTTGATCCCGAGGTACCAGACGTGGGCGCCCTGGCCGCGCAGCACCGTGACCTTGGGGTGGCTCTCCAGCTGGGCGATGAAGTCGGGCGGCAGGTTCACGGCGAGGTCGAGGTTGCCGGTCAGCAGCTCGGTCAGCCGCGCCTGGTCCTCGACGATCGGACGGAAGACGACGCGCTCGACCTTGACGGGGAAGCGCCAGTACGCCGGGTTCTTCTCCAGCACGATGCGCTGGCCGCGCTCCCAGCTCACGAACCGGAACGGCCCGGTGCCGACCGGATGGCTGGGATAGTCGGCGCCCCACTTCGTCACCGCCGTCGGGCTCACGATGGCGGCGGCGGCGCCGGCCAGGATCGTGAGGAACGAGGCGCGCGGCTCCTTCATGAGGAACTGCACGGTGTGCGCGTCCACGACCTCGACCGCCTTGATCGTGCCGAAGTTGAAGCTGGCGAACGGGTACTTGCCGAGCTTGTTGGCCGGATGGTCGGGATTGATCTGCCGCTCGAACGAGAACTTCACGGCCTCGGCGTCGAACGGCGTGCCGTCGTGAAACTTCACGCCGCGGCGCAGCTTGAACGTATAGCGCAGGCCGTCGCTCGACACCGTCCACGACTCCGCCAGCCCGGGCACCAGCGCGGCGCTGTCGTCGGGGAACGCGACGAGCGACTCGGTGATGCGGCGGATGACCCGCGTGGAGTTGAAGTCGGTGACCTGGGCGGCGTCCAGGTTGACCGGCTCGGCGACGGCGCCGACGACGAGCGTGCCGGCCGGTTGCGCGGCGACCGGCCCGGCTGGCGCCAGCGTGAGCAGCGAGACGACGACGACCGCGACCGTGGCGACTCTCATGGATTCCTCCCCGGCGCGGGGCCGACGTCAGCTCACTGGCACTGCGGACGGACCAGCCCCACCTCGTGCCAGGCCTGGATCGTGCGCTCCTTGTCCACGAAGTAGGTGACCGGCGTCATGAGCCCGAGCAGCATGGCGTCGGCGACGATGAAGGGCGACAGCGCCGCCGTCAGCATGTACTTGCTGGCGCAGGTGACGGTGGCCCGCGTCTTGGACGGCTCGGGGCTCCCGCCCTGCTCCATGCTGATCGGCGTTCGCGACGACGCGCAGGCCGTCAGGCTCAGGGTCAGCATCACCACCAGCAGCCGGTTGACGAGTCCCCGCTGTCTGCCGTCCATCGCGCCCCCTCGTGCGTTGCCGTCGGGATGGTGGAAACTGGCCGAACATACCCGGGGGCCCCGGGGCCGTCAAGATCGCAGGGAGGCGACCCCGGCCGGAGCGGCCCGCTGGCACGGGACGCCCCGGCCCGGAGCCGGACTACCGGGGTGAGCGGGGCGCTGCGACCGGTGTCTCGTCGGCGGACGGGACGCGATTCCGCGCCGCCAGGACGCGCGCCTCGTCCGTGAACTTCACGTGGATGCCCGAGTGGGCGAGGGTGACGCCCAGGCCCTGGTTCGTGGTCGTCCACACCATGTTGACCTCGTGCTGGTTGCGCATGGCAGCGGCGCCGGCGCCCATGGGGCTCTTGAGGTTGTAGACCTCACCGCGCGCGGAGCGCTTGAGCACGCCGACGTCCGCGATGCTGAACGCCTTCACCGTGAACGGGTACTGCTTGCCGCGGTACTCGAGCACGCCGTTGCGCCGACGGAGCGGGGACCCCTTCATCGCAACCTCCACGCCGTGATCGGCGGCCGCGGCATGGTAACGTGGTAGAAACGTGCTGTCCTCGATGACTCGACGCTCCTTCCTTGCGGCCGCGCTCGTCGGCGCCGGCGCGGTGGCGGGCCTGGGCATGCGGCCCCGGCCGGTCGCGGCTGCTCCGCTAGGCCGACTGGCCCTCTTCAACACCCACACGCGCGAGACGCTCGACGTGACGTTCCGCGACGCCGCCGGCGAGTACGACCCCAAGGCCCTGGCGGCGATCGATCACGTGCTGCGCTGCCACTACACCGGTCAGAGCATCCGCATGGACGTCGGCGTGCTCGAGTTCCTGAGCACGGTGGACCATCGGCTCGGCGGCCAGCGCGAGATCCACGTGATCTCGGGCTTCCGCTCCGCCGCGTACAACGACTGGCTGGTCCGTCACGGCGACGGCGTCGCGCGCCACAGCCTGCACCTGGTCGGCAAGGCCATCGACGTGCGCCTGCCGGGCGTGCCGCTCGACGCCGTGCGCGACGTCGCCCGCGCGCTGGGCGCCGGCGGCGTCGGCTACTATCCGGCGTCCGACTTCGTGCACCTGGACTCGGGCCGCCCCCGCTTCTGGTGAGGCGCGCCGCCGCGGGCGCTGCCGCGGCCGCGCTCCTGCTCGCGCTGGCCGCTTCCGCTGCCCTCGCCGCCACCGTGCCCTGCGACATGCGCTATCCCAGCGACGCCCGCGTGTCGTGGCGCTGCCGCACCATCGCCGCCGGCGAGAGCGTCGAGCGGCTGTTCGGCGAGCGCTGGATGGACGTCCTGCGCTTCAACCGCCTGGACCGCCGTCACGTGAGCGCCGAGGTCGCCCTGAAGGTCCCGGTGGACCTCGAGGGCATCCGCGACTTCACGCCGATGCCGCTCGACTACCCCGACGCCGCCGGCGAGGCGAAGTTCCTGCTGGTGGATCTCGGCGAGCAGTTCCTCGGCGCCTACGAGCGCGGGCGCCTGGTGTTCTCCAGCCCGCTGGCGACGGGGGACGCCGGCCATCCCACGCCGGTCGGCGAGTTCCGCATCACCGCCGCCGATGCCACGCACCACTCCTCGCTCTACACGATCGAGGGCACCGACACGCCGTACCCGATGACCTGGGCACTGCGCTTCCACGTCGGCCCCGACGGCGCCGCGTTCTGGCTGCACGGCCGCGACGTCCCCGGCTATCCGGCCTCGCACGGCTGCATCGGCCTCTACGACGAGCGCATGCAGAAGGCGTACTACGGCACGCCGGCGCGGCCCCGGCTCGAGGACGCCCGGCGCCTGTACGAGTGGGTCGTGGGCGACGCCAGCGAGCGCGGTGAGCGCCCGATCGCCGGCCCGCGGGTGCGCATCATCCACGGAGCGAGCGGCGATCGTTCCACCGGCTGCTGACCGTCCGCCTTCCGTTCCCGCCGAGCGACGGGGTACGATCGCCCCCGTGGCTCCGCTCGACGACAGCCCGCCACCCGAGGTGACGGACGATCGCCAGGCGTTCCCGTCCACGCTGCCGGCCGGACGGACGCAGCGGCGCGTCGCGCTGGTCGTGATCCTCGCCTCGGCGGTGCTCTTCCTCGCCGCCGTGCCCTTTGCCCGGACACCGCTGGCGCCGGTGTGGGCCTTCATCCCCGCCTACGAGTCGGCGCTGGTGGCCAACGACCTCATCACGGCGTTCCTGCTCTTCGGCCAGGCCGCCTTCCTCGGCTCGCCCGGGCTGATGGTGCTGGCCGCCGGCTACGGCTTCACCGCGGCCATCGCCGCCTGCCACGCGCTGACGTTCCCCGGCCTGTTCGCGCCCGGCGGCCTGCTCGGCGCCGGGCCGCAGAGCACGGCGTGGCTCTACATGTTCTGGCACGCCGGGTTCCCGCTCTTCGTCGTCGGCTACGCCTGGCTCAAGGGCGCCCGGCGCACCGAGCGCCCGACGGCGGTCATGGCCACGGTCATCGCGGGCACTGCCGTCCTCGTCGGCGGCCTCGCGCTGCTCGGCACGGCCGGCCACGACCTGCTGCCGGCGATCATGGCGGGCGATCACTACGCCCCGGCGATGACCGCGGTCGTGACCTCGACCTGGGTCCTCAGCGTGCTTGCGGTGGCCGTGCTGGGGCGGCGCCGGCCGCACAGCGTGGTGGATATCTGGCTGATCGTCGTGATGTGGGCCTGGGTCCTCGACGTCGCGCTCTCCGCGGTGCTCAACGCCGGCCGCTTCGACCTCGGCTTCTACGCCGGCCGCGTCTACGGGCTGCTGGCGGCCAGCTTCGTGCTGCTCGCGCTGCTCGTCGAGAACGGCAAGCTCTACGGCCGCCTCGTCGAGGCGCACACGCGCACGCGGCGGCTGTCGCGCGAGCGCGAGCTCGACAACCAGCGGCGGGTGACGGCCATCGTGGACAGCTCCGACGACGCCATCATCGGCAAGGACCTGGACGGCGTCATCACCTCGTGGAACGCCGCCGCCGAGCGCATGTTCGGCTACCTCGCCCAGGAGGCCATCGGCCGGCCCATCGCGCTCATCGTGCCGCCCGACCGCCGCCAGGAGGAGGACGACGTCCTCGCACGGCTGCGGCGCGGCGAGCGCATCGATCACTTCGAGACGGTGCGCGGCACGCGCGACGGCCGCCTCATCGACGTCGCGCTGACGATCTCGCCGCTGCGCGACGCGGCCGGGCGCGTGTTCGGCGCCGCCACGATCGGCCGCGATCTCACCGACCGCAAGCGGGCGCAGGAGGCGCTGCGCCAGAGCGAGGCCACGGCGCTGGCCTTCATCACCTCGGCCGCCGAGGGCATCCTGATCGTGGACGAGGCCGGGCGCATCGTCATCGCCAACGCGCAGGTCGAGAAGATCTTCGGCTACCGCCAGGCCGAGCTGCTCGGCCAGCCGGTCGAGATGCTGCTGCCCGAGCGCCTGCGCGGGCGCCACCTGGGCCACCGTGCCGACTACCTGGCCGATCCGCGCGTGCGTCCGATGGGACGCGGGCTGGACCTGGCCGGGCGCCGGCGCGACGGCAGCGAGTTCCCGGTCGAGATCAGCCTCAGCTACGTGCGGACGGGCGAGGGCACACGCGTGATGGCGTTCGTCACCGACATCACCGAGCGGCTGCTGCGCGAGCGCGCCGCCCGGCAGTCCGAGAAGCTGGCGGCGCTGGGCACGCTGTCGGCCGGCCTCGCCCACGAGCTGAACAACCCGCTCGGCATCATCGGCACCCGCATCGAGCTGATGCTGATGGAGGGCGAGGACGAGCCGCTGTCGGCAACCGTGCGGGAGGACCTGGGCGTGATCCAGCGCCAGGTGCAGCGCGTGATCCGGCTCGTCAAGAGCCTGCTCTCCTACGCGCGGCCCTCGGAGTCCGAGCGCCGCCCGCTCGACCTCAACGAGGTTGTCGACGAGATGATGCTCCTCACGCACAAGCAGCTCTCCAAGAGCGGCGTGCAGATCACCACGGCCCTCGAGCGCTCGCTGCCGCCGATCGTCGGCGAGCGCAGCGCACTCGAGCAGATGCTGCTGAACCTCATCACCAACGCGCACCAGGCCCTCGGCGAGACCGGCGCCATCCGCATCGTCACCCGCGCGACGCCGGGGCGGCCGGGCTGGGTGGACCTCGTCGTCTCGGACACGGGGCCCGGCATCCCGCCCGATCTGCTCTCGCGGATCTTCGACCCCTACTTCTCCACGAAGGCCACCGGCACCGGCCTGGGCCTGTCCATCACCAACCGCATCGTCGAGGACCACGGCGGGACCATCCAGGTCAACTCCAGGCCCGGCGAGGGCGCCGAGTTCGTCCTCAGCTTTCCGGCCGAGACGCCGGCGACCGGCTGACCTGCCGCCCCGCGCGGTGGGGCAGCGATACCTCGATCCAGGCTTCGGCGGTCGCCGCGCAGCCACGCAAGCGCCCGATTCACCAGCGTTGTCGTTTGGCGGAGTCCTTGCAGATCGCACGCGACATGGCCGGCTCCGCGCACGTTCCGCAGTCAGCGACCGGGCCGATCCTCATCATCGAGGACGAGGAAGACTTCCGGACGACGTACGAGCGGCTGCTGCGGCGCCGGCATCACGAGGTCATCACCGTCGAGCGCGGCGCCGAGGGCCTGCGCGTGGCCGAGTCCGAGCACCCCTGCCTAGTCGTCACCGATCTCAAGCTGCCGGACATCGACGGCGTGGCGGTGATCCGGGCGCTGCACGACCGCCCGGAGGCGCCGCCGATCATCGCCGTCTCGGGCATGACGACGGCGGCCACCCGGCGTGCCGCCCTCGAGGCCGGCGCCGCCGCGTACCTGCCGAAGCCGTTCTCCGCCGCGCAGTTCATCGAAGCCATCGACGCCGCCCTACTACACTGACCCGCCGCAGCGGGCCGCTTCCGCCGCGCACGCCGCGATCGGAGTACCCTGCCGTGTCATGACACTCTCGCAGCAGCACATCGACGCGCACACGCCGATGGGGGCCACGCTCGTGACGGGCGGCGCCACGTTCCGCGTCTGGGCGCCGGGCGCGCTCGCGGTCCACCTGCGCCTCGCCGCCGGGCCCGCCTGGACGCCCGACGACGCCAACGCGCTCATGCGCGACGCCAGCGGCTACTGGGCCGGCTTCGTCCCCGGCGTGCGGGACGGCGACGCCTATCGCTTTCACGTCGTCGGCGCCGGCAGCACGGGGCCCAAGCGCGATCCCTACGCCCGCGAGCTCGGCCCCGGCTTCCCGGACTGCGACTGCATCGTCCGCGACCCCCGGCGCTACCCGTGGCACGACGCGGCGTTCCGGCCGCCGGCGCTCGACGACCTGATCGTCTACCAGTTCCACGTCGGCACGTTCTACGCGGTGGACGGCGGCGGCCGCGATCGCCGCCGGCCCGGCGGCGCGAAGTTCCTCGACGTCCTCGACCGCGTCGAGCACCTCGCCGCCCTCGGCGTCACCGCGATCCAGCCGCTGCCGGTGGACGAGTTCGCGACCGCCCACAGCCTCGGCTACAACGGTACCGATTATTTCTCGCCGGACGAGGAGTACGCGGTCCCGGCCGCCGACCTCGACCGCTACGTGGCGACCGCCAACCGGCTGCTCGGCCAGCGCGGCCAGCCGCCGCTGCGCCGCGAGGACCTCCTGAGCCAGGCCGACCAGCTGCGCGCGATGGTGGACGTCTGCCACGTCTGGGGTCTCGCCGTCGTCTTCGACGTCGTCTACAACCACGCCGGCGGCGACTTCGGCGATCAGAGCCTCTACTTCTTCGACCGCGCCGTGAACCGCTCGAACAACGACAGCCTCTACTTCACCGGCCAGGGCTGGGCCGGCGGCCTCGTGTTCGCGTACTGGAAGCGCGAGGTCCGCCAGTTCCTGATCGACAACGCGCGCTTCTACGTGGACGAGTACCACGTGGACGGCTTCCGCTACGACGAGGTCACCGTCATCGACCGCTTCGGCGGCTGGTCGTTCTGCCAGGACCTCACGAGCACGCTGCGCTTCCTCGAGCCCGGGCTGCCGCAGATCGCCGAGTACTGGCAGCCCGACCAGTCCTGGGTGGTGCGCCCCGTGGGCGAGGGTGGCGCCGGCTTCGACAGCGTGTGGGCCGACGGCCTGCGCGACGCCGTGCGCGCCGCCCTCGCCGCCGCCGCGCGCGGCCGCGACGCCGTCGTGGATCTCGACGCGGTCGCGGGCGCGCTGCGCGCGCGCCCGGGCTTCGCCGCGGCCTGGCAGTCGGTGACCCACCTCGAGAACCACGACATCGTCTACGCCGGCCATGCCGATCGCCAGCCGCGGATCGCGGCGCTGGGCGACCCGGGCAACGCGCGCTCGTGGTACGCGCGCAGCCGGGCCCGGGTCGCCACCGGCCTGCTGCTGACCGCGCCCGGGGTCCCCATGCTCTTCATGGGCCAGGAGATCCTCGAGGACAAGCCGTGGAGCGACACGCCGTCGGCCGCCACGCTGATCTGGTGGGACGGGCTCGCCGGCGACCGCGCCATGCGCGACCACCTGCGGTTCACGCAGGACGCCGTGCGGCTGCGCCGCGCGCAGCCGGCCCTGCGCGGCGAGCCGATCAACGTCTTCCACGTGCACGACGCCAACCGGGTGCTCGCGTTCCACCGCTGGCTGGAGGGCGCCGGCCGCGACGTGGTCGTCGTCGCGAGCCTCAACGAGTCGACGTTGTTCGGCTACGGGCTCGGCTTCCCGGGCGGCGGCCGCTGGCTGGAGGTCTTCAACAGCGACGTCTATGACAACTTCGTCAACCCGCAGGTCGCGGGCAACGGCGGCGCCGTCGTGGCCGACGGCCCCCCGTTGCACGGGCTGCCGGCCTCGGCGGCAATCGTCATCCCCGCCAACGGCGTGCTGGTCTTCGCGCGCGACCCCGGCGACTGAGGGCGGTGACCGCGCTCAGGACTTCCAGCTGAACGGCGCGAAGTGGCCGTTGTTGCGGCCGGAGGTGTCGTCCCAGTCGATGCCGAAGCCGTGCATGTGGCTGCGGGTGGCCTTCGCCAGCGCCAGCCGCGACGCTGCCGGATGGCCGACGTTGTCGAGGTAGATCGGCTCGGCGCTCTTGGCGCCGGCGATGCCGTCCACGGCGAGATCGAGGACGCCGGGGATCGAGACGGCACGATGCATCCCCTTGCGCTCGATGCGGATGGGCTTGGCCTCGACCCCGCCGAAGCGCGAGATCAGCGGCGCCAGCGCCGCCATGGGGCCGCCGCCCTGCCCGCTCCCGATGGTCGTGAGCGCCTCGCGCTGCTCCTTCGAGGCGCGCTCGTCGACGACGAGCCCAACCGTCCAGTCGCCCTGGGCCATCGGCCCCGGCGTGTGCAGCAGCACGGCGAAGCTCAGGCCGTCGAGCTTGGTGCTGCCGTACCGACCGCGCTCGACGTGGAAGACGAGGCCGGCGTCGCAGAAGCCCTTGGTCGGCGGCGCCGTCAGCCCCGACGTCGGGCACGGACACACGGAGTCGCAGCTGCACGCCTCGAAGTAATCGCCGCTGATCTGCCACTTCGGATTCGCCATGACGTGTCCTCCGACGCTCGTTCGATGCCCGTTTACATCCGGGACGCGCGCAGCACGCTCGCGAGCGCCGGATGGACCGCGACCGCCACGCCCAGCAGCACCAGCCCGACGCCTGCCGCTCGCGCGACCCGGGCGCCGCTCGGCAGGAGCTTCTCGGCCGCCACCAGGCAGGCGATGGCCAGCACCCACGCCAACCCCATGGCGCCGGCGACGGCGAGGACGACCATGAGCGCCCAGCAACAGCCCAGACAGTAGCCGGCGTGCGCCCAGCCGAGCGCGAGGCCGCCCTGCCAGCCGCCGCGCCAGTGCCCCAGCAGGAAGCCGATCGGGCTGCGACAGTGGCGCAGGCACACCTGCTTCAGCGGCGAGAGCTGGAAGACGCCGGCGGCGATCAGCGCGCCGGCGCTGACGTAGGCCAGCGCGCCCGGCGACACAGCCATGAGGCCGAGGCTCGCGAAGTAGAGCGGCACGCCGGTCGCCGCCCAGAGCGCGAGGTACATCAGCGCGAAGGCGCCGACGGCCACCGCCTGCCGCGGGCGCGGCGCCGCTCCGCGCTGGGTGGCGGCGTAGAGGCCGATCATCGGCAACGCGCTGGGCAGCATCATCGCGGCCATCATGACCGTCCACGCGCCGACGTAGGCGACCGCGCCGCGCGCGCTCGGCGTCATGACCATGCCCATGCCGGCTATGTCGTCACCCGCCATCGGCGAGCGGACGGTCACGACCCAGGCCACCGCCGTGAGCGCGAGCAGCGCGCCGTAGGTCAGCCGCGTGACGGGCGGGCGGGTGGGCGCCACGGCGCCAGTCTCCCATCACCGGCCGGCAAGGTCCACTCGACGCCCGGTCAGCCGGGGATCTCACGGGTGACGCGGCACGGCGGAAAGCCCCACGAGGGGAAGTACGCGAGCTGGGGGATCGCGAGGTCGGCGCCCGCCACCACGACGGTGATGTCGTCGGGCGACCTCACCACGGGCAGCGCGCCGGACGCCTCGGCCTGCCGCACCCAGGGCGGCCACTCGGGCGCCGCCGCCCGCAGCCACCACCGCGCCCAGTCGGCGACCGGCACGCGGGCGTCGGCGTGAAGGTGGCGCTTGACGTCGTCCTTGCTCCAGCCGGCGGCGGCCAGCCGCCGCGCGACGAACGGCGCGACGACGACCGCGACCTTGCCCTCGTAGCGCATCGTGAACGCCGAAGCGGCGCTGCCCATCACGCTGGCCAGCTCGGCCAGGCCGCCGGTGACATTGACGACCGTCTCCGCGCGCAGCACCGTCACGGTGCTCTGCTCGGCGCGGTAGCCCAGCTCCACGCGCAGCGGCGGCCACGGGCCGTCCTCGCGCTCGGCGACGCAGAGGGTGTAGCGCGCGGGCTGGCCGAGGCCGGCCAGCGAGACGGCGCCCGGCCAGCCGCCGCCGAGGTTCTGCATGACGAGCCGCACGGCGCGGCCGATCGCGGCGTTGCCGCGCCAGCCGGGGCCGAGGGCGCCGACGCCGGCGTTGACGCCGGCGCGCGCCGCCGCCGGGCCGCTCACGATGACGAGCGGCGCGACGTTCTCGTCGGTCGTCTGCACGCCGCGCAGGTTGAAGGCGGGATCCAGCACGGCCTCGACGGCGGCGAGCACGATGGGAAAGTGCTCGGGGCCGCAGCCGGCCATGACGGCGTTGGCGGCGACCTTCTCGACGGTGGCGACGCCGCGCAGCGGCTCGACCTCGCCGAGCGTCTCGTCCCCGTCGCGGGCCGTCGCCGCGCACAGCGCCTGCACGCGACCGAGCGTGGGCGGCACGATCGGCAGGCCGTCGGTCCAGCCGCGCGCCTCGAAGAGCGCGCTCACCTCCTGGACGGGATCGGCGGCGCGCACCACCTCGACGCGCTGGCGCGGGAAGCGGGCGGCCAGCGGCGTGCGGGCCCGCAGGCCCGCCTCCACGGCGCGCCGGCGCAGCGTGTCGTCGATCCACTCACCGGACGCGCGCTGGCCCGCCGGCAGCAGGACCCAGAGCGCGTCCACGTCAGCGGCCGGCGGCCGCCGCCAGCAGGCCCCTGAAGTCCGGCGGCAGCCGCACCGGCTTCGTCGTCGGGAAGCCGAGGATGCCGTTGTGGGCGAAGACGTAGGCGTTCGTCCGGAGCGGATCGCCGCTGACGGCGAGCATGATGTCCTCCGGCCGCGCCACCACCGGCACGAGCCGCTCGGGATCGCTCGACTCGGCGAAGTGCGGCGCCGCCCGGCCGCGCGCCACCAGGTCGGCCAGCGAGGGCCGGCCGGGCGCCAGGTTCGTCCACTCGCCGATGTAGCGCTCGAACTTCCGGGCGGGGATGCGCGCGTGGTCGAAGAGCCGAAGCTGGACGTCGCGCTTGCCGAGCCCCGCGCGCGCCAGCGTCTGGGCCAGGATCGGGCTCAGCACGAGCAGCGGGCGCTGGGCGCCCACGGCCATGCCGACGGTGAAGATCACCTCCCAGGCCACCAGCCGGGCGATGCCGTCGGCCAGGTACGGGATCATCTGCTCCGGCGTGGTGCCGAAGACCGACGCCAGCACGGTGCCGCCGGTGAAGCGCGAGATCGTGACCGCGCTCTCGCCGGGCGGAACGCCGGCCTCCTGCGCGAGCGTGGGCCAGCCGATCCGGGCCAGCGCCTCCTCGTTCTCGGCCAGCGCGACGCGCCAGGTGTTGCCGAAGGTGCCCTTGTCGGCGCGGTGCGGCAGGAAGCCGGCGACGTTGCGCAGGTAGAGGCGCCAGAAGCGGCCGATGCTGGTGTTGGCCTGGAAGCCGTCGCGCAGCGCGCCCTGCTGGTAGTTGAAGCCGAGCTGGCGGACGATCGGCCCGTTGACGACGATCAGCGTCTCGGCGCCCGGCGTGTTGCCGCTGTGCTCCACGCCGTAGCGCGGATCGGCCATCGCCTCGATCAGCGCCAGCAGCACCGGCATGTACTCCGGCCGGCAGCCGGCCATCACGCCGTTGATCGCGACGGTGCGCACGGTGGCGCTGCGCCGGTCGGGCAGCAGCACGCCCAGCTCCTCGTCGGCGTCGCGGTCGGTGAAGCGCAGGAACTCGCGCACGCGCGCCTCGGTCGGCGGCACGATCGGCAGCCCGTCGCCCCAGCCGTTCTCGTAGAAGAAGCGGTTGATCTCGTCCGGCGTGCCCTCGAACACGACGTCGCCGGGCGAGGGCTCGTCGAGCTCGGCGACGACCTCGCGGGCCTGCGTGAGGCCCTCCACGACGGCGTCCAGCGTGACGCTCAGCACGTTGTCGCGCAGCTCGTCAGGCGTCTGCACGTCCACGTGCCCGGGGACGACCGCCACCGGCAGCCCCGGCAGCCCCAGGCCGGTGGCCGTCGTGGCGGCCTGGCCGAGGAAGCCCTCACAGGTGAGCGAGACGGACGGGACGCCCGCCTCCTCGGCCACCGCGCTCGCCCGCAACACGGCGGGCGTGCAGCTGCCTCAGCACGCCATCCCCGAGATGACGGCGTCCACCCCCAGCTCGCGCAGGCGCGTGGGCAGGCCGCGGAGGACCGCGTGCTCCTCGGCGCCGTGCGTGGAGCCGAACGTGCGGTAGCCGACGAAGCTCACGCCAGGAAAGCGCGCGGCGAGCGCGGACTCCAGCAGCGGAAAGATCTCGTCGCCGCGGAAGAGGTCGTCCCAGAGCTGCGCGATCGTCTTGCCGGCCAGGCTCGACAGGCGTGGCGCGATCGCCCTCGCCTTCACCGTTCGCCGTCCACGGGGCCACAGCACGCGCTCGGTCATCGTCGCCGCCACCTCCGGTACCGCTGGATATTACGCCGTCACGAGGCCGGCCAGCGCGCGGTACGCGCGCCGCGCGCGCTCGGCGGCCGGCAGCGGCGCCGTCGCCCGGCACGGCGCCTCGATGGCCAGCGGGATCCCGGCCGGCAGCGCCGCGACGAGGGCGGCCAGCGGCAGCACGCCCTCGCCCGGCAGCAGGCGCCCCGTGCGCGCCTCGCGGATGAGCGCCGGCGTGTCGGCGGCGCCGGGCATGTCGGGGCCCGCGTCGCAGATCTGCGCGTAGCGCAGCAGCGCCGGATCGACGCCGGCGACGTGGGCGGGGACGCCGCCCGAGCGGCTGAAGTGCAGCGCGTCGATCAGCACCGAGGCGTTCGCGCGCCGG
>DASSLH010000642.1:0-8045 GCA_035689625.1 Candidatus Methylomirabilota bacterium
CGTCCCGGACCCCGCAGGATCCAGGATCTTCTTCATGATGTAGTCGGGCGTCTGGATCTTTGCGATCTGCGAGAGATCCGGACCGACCTGCGCTGCGCCGACCTTGCCGGCCTTGTGGCAGGCGAAGCAGCCGCCCTTGCCCGAGAACACCGCCTCGCCCCCCTTGGGATCGCCGGGGATCTTCACCTCCGCCGCCGCGGTGGCGCCGCCGCCGGCCGGCCCCGGCCCCGCGGTGGCCGGGATGTCGTTGAGCGTGACGTCCACCGTGCCGCCCTGGGATTCGAGGAAGGCGGTCAGCGCCCACAGCTCCGAGCGGTTGAGCGCGATCGGCGGCTTGTCCACCTCCGGCATGATCGGCGGATAGCCCTCCACGACGTAGGCCTGCGGCTGCAGCAGCGACTCGATGATGTAGGCCTTCGCGCTCATGCCGGGCTTGCGCTTGGCCGCGCGGGCGCCGACGCCGGCCAGGTCGGGCGCGCGGGTGCCCGGCTGCCCGATGCGGTGGCAGATCTCGCAGGTGCCCTTGGTATGGAAGATCTCCTCGCCGGCCTTCACCAGCTGGGCCTGGGTGACGTTGCCGCCCTCCAGCGACAGCTCCTGGGGCGGCTTGGACTCGATCTGGGGGATCGAGTTGGCGAAGTACGTGTAGCTGCCCATGACGACGACGGCGAACGCGCCAACCTTCACCCCGACGGGCAAGCGCATCTAGCGCTCGTCCCGGTCGCTGCCGCCGGCCAGCACGGGGGCCGGGGCCGCGCCGTGGGCGGCCTCCTTGCCCTTCTCGCCGAGGCCGCCGATCCAGAAGATGAACATGACCAGCGCGAAGAAGACGAGCGTGACCACGCTGATGACGTTGGCGGCGTAGCCGAGCGCCGGCGTCGCTGCGTCCACCGAGTTGTCGCGCAGCACGCCGTAGACGTGCCAGTGCTGGCGGATGCCCGAGCGCGCGAAGCCCATCAGCCCCATCAGCCAGGTGAACGTCACCGCGAGCAGGATGAGCACGTACTGCGAGTGGGGCGCGATGGTGCCCCACCGGATGGTGCCGGTCGAGCGGGCGCCCTTGAACATCGGCACGTCGATGGCCATCACGACCACGATCGCGCCCAGCACGGCCGTGACCTGGTAGACCGAGAAGCCGATGCGGACGATGGACTCCACGAAGTAGCCGTAGACGCCGTAGAACACCACGACGGCGGCGGCGGCGCCGAAGGCCGCCCACTGGATCGCCATGCCGGTCGTGACCCACGGCCGCGTGGAGACGCGGTTGGCGCGGCGGTAGAGGACGAATGACAGGAACGTCGTGAGGATCATCAGGTTCACGACGGTGTTCTTGGCCGACATCACGCCGAAGAAGCCGAGCAGCGGGTGGTGGGTGCCGCCCATGGCGCGCGCCTCGTCGAGCGTGACGACCATCGAGCGCGGCGTCGCCCAGATCATGAAGCCGATGGTGAGGATGATCAGCATCGGCGGGACGTACTTGCGATAGCGCTCGGCGCCGGGGATCCGCTCCATGCCGAGCCAGAGGTAGTAGTTGGAGCCGAGGAAGAGGATGCCGATGAGGATGGCCTGGATGATCCACAGCCACGACATGAAGCCGCCCATCATCGTGATGCCCATCGTCTGGTTGAACGCGTAGATCTCCCGGCCCAGGTAGTAGCCGGCGAACGGCAGCACGATGAAGGCCGACAGCGCGACGAAATTGCCGATGTAGCCCATCCAGTCGTAGCGCGCCCGCTCCTCGTCCGTCTTGGCCGACAGGAACCGGAACGCCGCGTAGGCGCCCGCGATGGTGCCGCCGAACACGATGTTCGCGATGAGCCGGTGGATGTTGATCGGGATCCAGGTCGGGTTGTGCATGGCGGCCCACACGCCGCCCTTGAGGCTTCCGGACTCGTCGATGCCCGCGGGCGACATCATGAAGGTCACCCAGGAGTTGGCCACCACCAGGATCGCCGTGCCGAAGAGGTTGGACAGCACGCCCAGGCAGACGTGGATCCACTAGCGGGAGCCGGACAGCCAGTCCCAGCCGTAGTACCAGAGGTAGACCGTGAAGGTCTCGGCGAAGAACAGCAGCGCGTAGATCCAGTACGTCGTGAAGAAAATGCTGGACATGAACGTCCAAAACTTCGGGTAGTAGCCGACGAAGAGGAACAGCAGCAGGGCCCCGAGCAGCGCGGTGGTCGAGAAGGCGGCGAAGGTGAGCTTGACGAACTCGTGGGAGAGCCAGTCGTAGCGCGGGTCGCGCGTGCGCCAGCCGATGATCTCGATGATGACCGCGAAGATCGGCACGCCCAGGATGAAGGCGGCGAAGTTGAGGTGCAGCTGGGCGATGGCCCACACCGCCAGCCGGGAGCCGAGCACGGGAAAGGCCCGGTACGCGGGCTCCTTGGCGGCCTGCTGCGCCTCGGCGGGCAGCGCGAGCAGCAGGAGCGTGAGGACGATGAGGGAAAGCGGCACGCCCGCGCCCGCGCACCGGCGCCCGGCGGTCACGGTGCCCATCGATTCGGCCTCTGTGTGTGTGAACTTCGCGCGAGCGTGCGGATTATCCTCACGGACTGCTTGTTCACTCGTTCACATGAGCGTTACGGACCAGAGTTGTAGGGCCAACGCTCCAAGGTGTCAAGCCCAAAGAGGCCAGGCAAGTTTGACACACTGCGCCCCCGCCGCTAGCATCGGCTGAAGGGGTCCCCTCGATGAAGCCGCGCCTCAGCCAGCGTCTCCAGTTCACCCTCGTCTATGCCCTGGTGGTGGTCGTCCTCTTCTCTCTCCTGCAGTCCTGGCTGCTGGCGCCCCGGACGATCGAGCTGCCGATGTCCAAGTTCCTGGACCTCCTGCGGGCGGACCAGATCGAGAAGGTGGCTCTCACCGAGAAGGAGATCCGCGGCATCGCCAAGCCGGGCGCGCTGCCGGCGCCGCCGGCCCTGCCCGGTGACCGGCTGCGCCAGATGCTCGGCTCCGAGGGGGAGGTGCGCGTGTTCACGGCCACGCGCATCCCCGGCGTGGACGAGGCCGCGCTGGTGCAGGAGCTCGAGAAGCACCACGTCGAGTTCGCCGGCCGCATCGAGACGACGTTCTGGAAGGACCTGCTCTTCGGCTGGGTCATCCCGCTGGGGATCATGGTCGGCATCTGGATGTTCCTCATGCGGCGCGTCGGCGGCGGCCCCACCCAGGCGCTGTCCTTCGGCCGCAGCAAGCACAAGATCTACGACCGCAAGGAGCTGAAGACGACGTTCGCCGACGTGGCGGGCGTGGACGAGGCCAAGGCCGAGCTGGTCGAGCTGGTGGACTTCCTCAAGAACCCCAAGAAGTACCAGCGCCTCGGCGGCCGCATCCCCAAGGGCGCCCTGCTGATCGGCCCGCCCGGTACGGGCAAGACGCTGCTGGCCCGGGCCGTGGCCGGCGAGGCCGACGTGCCGTTCTTCACGCTATCGGGCTCGGAGTTCGTCGAGATGTTCGTGGGCGTCGGCGCCGCCCGCGTCCGCGACCTGTTCGAGCAGGCCAAGGACAAGGCGCCCTGCATCATCTTCATCGACGAGCTCGACGCCATCGGCAAGTCGCGGGCCGGCGCCACCGGCTTCATGGGCGGCCACGACGAGCGCGAGCAGACGCTCAACCAGCTGCTGGCCGAGATGGACGGGTTCGACTCCTCCAAGGGCGTGATCATCATGGCGGCCACCAACCGGCCCGAGGTCCTCGACCAGGCGCTGCTCCGGCCGGGGCGCTTCGACCGCCAGGTCGTGGTGGACAAGCCCGACGTGCGCGGCCGCGAGGCGATCCTGCGCCTGCACGCGCGGGCGGTGGTGCTGGCGCCGGGCACCGACCTGGCCATCATCGCCGCCCGCACGCCCGGCTTCGCCGGCGCCGACCTGGCCAACATCGTCAACGAGGCCGCCCTGCTCGCCGCCCGAAAAGAGAAGAACGCCGTCGAGATGGCTGATTTCGAAGAAGCTATTGACCGCGTTGTTGCGGGACTCGAAAAGAAGAGTCGGGTGCTCAGCGACAAGGAGCGCGATATCGTGGCCCACCACGAGATGGGCCACGCGCTGGTGGCCTCGTCGGTGGTCCACGCCGACCCCGTGCACAAGGTCACGATCATCCCGCGCGGCGTCGCCGCCCTCGGCATGACCTACCAGCTGCCGACCGAGGACCGCTTCCTGCTGACCCGCAGCGAGCTGGAGGACCGCATCGCCGTGCTGCTGGGCGGGCGCGTGGCCGAGGAGCTCGTCTACGGCGAGGTCTCGACCGGCGCCCACAACGACCTCGAGCGTGCCACCGAGCTGGCCCGTCTCATGGTAATGAAGTACGGCATGTCGGAACGGCTCGGGCTGGCGACCTACGGCGAGCGGACCCCGCTGTTCCTCAAGAACGCCGGCATGGGAGGCGAGCGCGACTTCAGCGACGCGACCGCGCGGGTGATCGACGAGGAAGTGCGCGCGATGCTCGACCGCACCCAGGACCGCGTGCGCGGTCTGCTGACGGCCAAGAAGGCGGTGCTGGTCCACGCGGCCGGCGAGCTCAAGCGCGTGGAAACGCTCGAGGGCGACCGGCTCAAGCGGCTGCTGGCCGGCGAGGCCTGAGCGCGAGAGACGACCGAGGAGGGTCGAGCATGCAGCTCAAGCGCAGGACATTCCTGGCGGCGCAGCTGATCGCGCTCGCCATCGGCCTCGCGGCCGGAGCCTTCCTCACCGCCCACGGCGCCTGGGAGCGCGCGCCGCTGCTGGCCCAGGCGCCGGCGCCGATGCCGCAGGCGCCGATCATCCCCGTGCAGATGCCGCTGACCACCGGCACGTTCGCCAGGGTGGCGGAGGCGATCAAGCCCGCGGTCATCAACGTCAACACGGTCTCGCGCGGCGGCGGTCTCGGCCGCACGCCGTTCGAGGAATTCTTCGGCGAGGAGTTCTTCCGCCGCTTCTTCGGCGACGTCCCCGAGCGCATCCCGCAGCGCAGCCTCGGCTCCGGCGTGATCATCGATCCCAGCGGCATCGCGCTGACCAACGCCCACGTCGTGGAGAAGGCCACCGAGATCGAGGTCATCACGGTGGAGGGCAGCAAGCACAAGGCGAAGGTCATCGGGGCCGACAAGAAGACCGACCTCGCCGTGCTGAAGCTGGACGACGGCAAGGCCAAGTTCTCCTACGCGCGCCTCGGCGACTCCGACAGGATGTCGGTCGGCGACTGGGTCATCGCCGTGGGCTCGCCGTTCGGCCTGCAGTCCACGGTCACGGCCGGCATCATCAGCGCCAAGGCGCGCCAGCTCGGCCAGGGGCCGTTCGACGACTTCTTGCAGACCGACGCCGCCATCAACCCCGGCAACTCCGGCGGCCCGCTCGTGAACATGCAGGCCGAGGTCATCGGCATCAACACGGCCATCGTGGCCGGCGGCTCCGGCATCGGTTTCGCGATCCCGTCGAACATGGCGCGGAAGATCTACACCGAGCTCGCCTCGAAGGGCCGCGTCTCGCGCGGGTGGCTGGGCGTGTCCATCCAGCCGCTCACGCCCGAGCTGGCGCGCTCGTTCGGCTCCAGGGACACCAAGGGCGTGCTGATCTCCGACGTCATGCCCGACAGCCCGGCCGGCAAGGCCGGGCTCAAGCCGGGCGACATCCTCACCGAGTTCGAGGGCAAGAAGACGGAGGCGCCGGCCGACCTGCAGCGCGCCGTGGGCCTGACCTCGCCCGGCAGCGACGTCAAGATGAAGATCTGGCGCGACGGCAGCGAGCGCACGGTCGAGCTCAAGATCGGCGAGGCGCCGGACGAGCGCGAGGGCCAGCCGCGCGGCGGCAACAAGGGCGGCGCGCCGAACGTGCTCGGCATGGAGGTGCGGCCGATCACGCCGGAGGTCGCCCACCAGCTGAACCTCAAGACGAGCGAGGGCGTGATCGTCGCCCGCGTGGACGAGGGCAGCGCGGCGGCCGAGGCCGGCATCCAGCGCGGCGACGTCATCCGTGAGATCAACCGGCAGAAGATCCGCAGCCTGGGGGATTACGAGCGCCTGACCCACGACGTCAAGGACGGGGACCGCCTGACCGTGCTGCTGCAGCGCGGACCGATGTCCCTCTACGTCGCCTTCACCGCGGGCAAGGGCTAGAGACAGCCATCCGATGTGGCCCCGGAGCCCCCTCCGTTCTCGGCTGTGGTCTTAGTGGCAAACGCTTAGATCGTCTGCTATAGTCTTTGTAGGGTTTCAGCCGATGGCCGTTGAATTCAAGGACTACTATCGCATCCTGGGGGTCGATCGCTCGGCGGACGACAAGGCCATCAAGTCCGCCTACCGCAAGCTGGCCCGCAAGTACCACCCGGACGTCTCCAAGGGCAAGGACTCGGGCGAGCGATTCCGCGAGATCAACGAGGCTTACGAAGTCTTGTCGGATCCGGAGAAGCGCCGTCGCTACGACACGCTCGGCCCGGACTGGCAGCGCCACGCGCAGCAGCCAGGGGCGGGGGCGTCGGCGGGCGGCCCGCACGCGCAGTACGGGGATGCCGGGGACTTCTCGGAGTTCTTCCGCACGATCTTCGGCGACCTCGGCGGCGGCCCGGCGGCCGGTCGCGTCGACTTCGAGGAGCTCCTCGGCCGCGCTGGAGGCGGCTTCGGCCGCGGCGGCGCGCGGCCGCGGCGGGGCCAGGATCTTCAGACGCCCGTCACAATCTCGCTCGAGGAGGCGTACAGCGGCACCCGCAAGGCCTTCGAGTTCGAGAGCGAGGAGCCGTGCGCGACCTGCCACGGCAGCGGCAACGTCGGCGGCAAGGCGTGCGCGACCTGCCACGGCACCGGCTGGCAGCGCGGCCGCCACGAGGTGGACGTGCGGATCCCGGCCGGTGTGCGCAGCGGCCAGAAGGTGCGCGTGTCCGGCGAGGGCGCCGGCGGCGCCGGCGGCCGCGGCGACCTCTACCTGGTCGTCACCGTCGCGCCGCACCGGCAGTTCGAGCGCAAGGGCGACGACGTCGTGCTGACGCTGCCGATCACCGCGCCGGAAGCGGCGCTCGGCGCGACGATCGAGGTGCCCACGCTGCGCGCCAAGGTCTCGATGAAGGTCCCGCCGGCGACCTCGAGCGGCCGGACGTTCCGGCTGCCGGGCTACGGCATGCCGCGCCTGCGGGGCGGCGGCAGCGGCGACCAGCTCGTGACCGTGCGGATCGTGATGCCCGCGGACATCCGGCCCGAGGAAAAGGAGCTGTACGAACGACTCAAGGCGCTGCGCAGCGACTCGCCGCGTAGCGGATACGCGCAAGGGTAAGGATAGATGCGACTGGACAAGCTGACGGTCAAGGCACAGGAAGCGATCCAGGCGGCGCAGGCCGCCGCGGACCAGCACGGTCACCAGGCGCTGGAGCCGGAGCACGTGCTCCTGGCGCTGCTGCAGCAGAAGGAAGGCGTGGTCGCCCCGCTCCTCGCCAAGCTCGGCGTGCGCGCTGACGCGCTCGCGGGCCCGGTGGAGGCGGCCATCGCCACGATCCCGCAGGTCCGCGGCGGGGGCGGCCCGTACGTGAGCGACCGCCTGCGCGCGGCGATCGACCGTGCCGAGCGGCACGCCGGGCAGATGAAGGACGAGTACACCTCCACCGAGCACCTGCTGATGGGCATCGCCGAGGACGCTCCGAGCCCGGCCGGGCGCGCGCTGGCGGGCGCCGGCGTCACGCTGGACGCCATCCGCCGGGCGCTGCTCGAGATCCGCGGCACCCAGCGCGTGACCGATCCCAACCCGGAGGACAAGTACCAGGCGCTGCAGCGGTACTCGCGCGACCTCACCGACGCCGCCCGCAAGGGCAAGCTCGACCCGGTGATCGGCCGCGACGAGGAGATCCGGCGCGTCGTGCAGGTCCTCTCGCGCCGCACCAAGAACAACCCCGTGCTCATCGGCGAGCCGGGCGTCGGAAAGACCGCCATCGTCGAGGGCCTGGCCCAGCGCATCGTGGCCGGCGACGTGCCGGAGGGCCTGAAGGACAAGCGGCTGGTGGCGCTCGACATCGGCGCCATGGTGGCCGGCTCCAAGTACCGCGGCGAGTTCGAGGACCGCCTCAAGGCGGTGCTCAAGGAGATCACCGAG
>DASSLH010000643.1:0-8309 GCA_035689625.1 Candidatus Methylomirabilota bacterium
ATCGCCACTGGTGATCTTCGGTGGCCGTCTCCCTTCCGGTTGCGTAGGCTAGGCGCACCCGAAGGGAGACGGCCATGAAGATCACGCACGTCACCACCCACCTGCTCCGCACCCCGGCCGACAACCCGCTCGTCGTCGGCCTGCCGGCGCCCACCGACACGCGCGAGTTCGTCACCCTCGAGCTCGGCACCGACCAGGGCCTGGTCGGTATCGGTCTCACGTTCTTCGGCGGCGCGCTCACCGGCGCCCTGCGGGCGGCCGTCGACAGCCTGGCGCGGCTGGTGGTCGGCGACGATCCCATGCAGACCGAGGCGATCGCCGCCCGGCTGCGGCGCGCGGCCGGCAGCGCGGGGCCGGGCGGCATCTTCACGCTGGCGCTCTCGGCGATCGACATCGCCTGCTGGGACCTCAAGGGCAAGGCGCTCGGCCGCTCCGTCGCCGCGCTGCTCGGCGGCCTGCGCGATCGCGTGCCGACGTACGCCAGCGGAAGCCTCATGCGCCCGCATCCGGTGGACTATCTGGCCAAGGCCGGACCGCGGCTGCGCGACATGGGCTTCCGCCAGATGAAGATGCAGTGCGGGAGCGAGCCCACGGTGGCCGCCTCCGTCGAGCGCGTGCGCGTCATGCGCGAGGCGATCGGGCCCGACGTCGACCTCATGTGCGACATCAACCAGCTCTGGAGCGTGAACCACGCGATCGAGGTGGGTCGCCGGATCGAGCCCTATCACCTGTTCTGGCTGGAAGATCCCACGACGCACGACGACTACCCCGGCCTGGCCCGCATCGCCGACGCGCTCACCACGCCGATCGCCGCCGGCGAGTACCACTACGGCATCGCGCCGTTCCGTCACCTGCTGGAGGCGCGCTCGATCGACATCCCGATGATCGATCTGCTGCGCGTGGGCGGGATCACGCAGTGGATGAAGGTGGCGGGCATGGCGGAGGCGTTCAACCTGCCGGTGGTCAGCCACCTCGTGCCGGAGATCCACGTGCACCTCGTCGCGGCGGCGCCCAACGGCCTCACCGTCGAGTACATGCCGTGGACGCTGCGGCTGTACGAGGAGACGCCGGCCCTCGAGGGCGGACAGCTGGTGGTCCCCACCCGGCCCGGGCTGGGGCTGGCGTTCGACCAGGCGGCGATCAAGCGTTACCGGGTCGACTGAGGTACGATGCGGGCCCAGTGAGCTCGCCGTCCGCTCCCGCCGTCGCGCCGGCCGCGCCGCTCCGCTTCGCCGCGCTGCACGTGCGCGATTACCGGCGCTACTTCGCGCTGAGCCTGCTGGCGATGACGGCCGACAACATCGAGCACGTCATCTCCTACTGGGTCATCTTCCAGAAGTTCCACTCGCCCACGCTAGGCGGCTTCGCCGTCATCAGCCACTGGCTGCCGTTCCTGCTCTTCTCGGTCTACATGGGCGGGCTGGCCGACCGCTACGACTGCCGCGTGCTGATCCAGATCGGCGAGGGGCTGTTCATGCTGGCGTCGCTGACGTGGGGCGTGCTGTTCCTCACCGACTCGCTGCGCATCTGGCACGCCGCGGTGATCCTGCTCGTGCACGGCGCCGCCGGCGTGATCATCTCGCCGGCGGTGCAGCTGATCATCCACGACCTCGTCGGCGCCCGCGAGCTGCCGAGCGCGATCCGGCTCAACGCCAGCGCGCGCTACCTGGCGATCCTGCTCGGCCCCGCCGTCGGCGGCGGCCTCATGATCGCGCTCGGGCCGGGCTGGGGGATCCTGGCCAACATCCTCATCTACCTGCCGTTCACGATCTTCCTGCTGCGCGTGCCCTACACCGGCCACCGCCACGCCGGCCCGGCGCCGCGGCCGGCGCGCCGCCCCCGGCTGGCCGATGCCTGGAGCGTGCTGGGCGAGGTGCGCGGCGACCGGCGCATCGTGACGATGATCGTGCTGGGTGGCGCGACGTCGTTCTTCGTCGGCAACGCGTTCCAGGCGCAGATGCCGGCCTACGCCCACGACCTCGGCGCCGACGACGCGGGCGTCTGGTACAGCGTGCTGCTGGCCGCCAACGCGGCCGGCGCCGTCGCCGGCACGCTGCTGCTGGAGACGCTGACGGCGGTGCGGCCGACCACGCGCGCGGCGATCGTCTGCGCGGCGCTGTGGGGCCTGACGATCGGCCTGTTCCCGGCCGCGACGACCTACCCGCTGGCGGTCACGCTGCTGGTGCTGGCCGGCGTGTTCAACATCGCGTTCACGTCCATGGCCCAGACGCTCGTGCAGGTGCTGGCGCCGCCGCGCATCCGCGGCGGCGTGGTGGGGCTATTCAACACGGCGATCCTGGGGCTGCGGGCCGGCAGCGGCGTGACCGTCGGCGTGCTGGGGGCGCTGATCGACGTGCACTGGTCGCTGGCGCTCAGCTCGGCGGCGGTCGTGCTGGTCGCGGTGGGGCTGCTCGTGCGGGAGTCGCGCCGGGTGGCGCTGGGCTGACGGCTCAGTCGCAGCGATAGCGACGCAGCAGCCCCTCGTCGAGCGCCAGCCCGAAGCCGGGACCGCGCGAGACCTCCAGCATCCCGTCCCTGATCGGCGGCCGGTTCGCCCACAGCGCCTGCCAGACCGGATCGCGCTCGGGATCGGCGAAGCACTCGACGTACGTGCCGTGCGGCACGCCGGCCAGCAGGTGCTGGGCGATCTGCGGCTCCTCGTGGTGCGCCATGCGCACGCCGGCGGCCGCGCACAGCGCCGCCGCCCGCCGCCACTCGGTGACGCCGCCGCCCTCGGAGGCGTCGAAGTTCACGAGGTCCACGGCGCCGGCGTCGAGCAGCCGGCGCACGCCGTGGCTGGTGATCTCGCTCTGGCCGGCGGTGATCGGGATGCGCGTGGCCTTGCGCACGGCGGCCATCATCGCGGCGTCGTCGTACCAGTGGCACGGCTCCTCGAACCACGCGATGTCCAGCGGCTCGACGAGGCCGGCGAAGCGGATCGCCTCCTCCACCGACCACGCGCGGTTGGCGTCCACCGCCAGCAGGAAGTCGGGTCCGGCCGCCCGGCGCGCCACCGCGACGCGGGCGGCGTCGTCCTCGGGCGCCAGCCCGCCCACCTTGAACTTGCAGCCGGCCATGCCGGCCGCGCGGTAGGCCTCCATCTCGCGCCCGATGTCGGCCAGCGTCTTGCCCTCGCGGTAGTAGCCGCCGATCGTGATGATCGGCAGCGTGCGGCGGTGGCCGCCGAGCAGCTCGGCCACGCTGCGGCGCTCGGCGCGGCCGACCGCGTCCCAGATCGCGCAGTCCACGCAGGCGATCGCCTCCAGCAGCAGCTTGCGGTCGCGCTGGTCACGGGCGAGCGCGAACATCGCCTGCCACGTCCGCTCGCGCTCGAAGACGTCGGCGCCTTGCACGCGGGGCGCCAGCTCCTCGCGGATGATGCGCGCGAGCTCACGGCCGTCGCGCCGGTTGTCGCCGTTGTACACTTCGGCGACGAGGCCGGCGTCGGTGCGCAGGCGCGTGACGACGGTGCAGCGCGAGAGCACCGCGTAGGTGCTGCCGCCGAAGTTGCGCGCCAGCGGGATCGCGACCGGGATGGCCTCGATGCTGTGAATGCGCACGCGAGGAGTCTAGCCGATGACGACCGCCGCCTCCACGGACCCCGTCGCCGCCATGGATCGCGCCGCCCAGGAGACCTTCGCCTACTTCGCCGGCCCCGGCCGCACGACGTCGGCGCGCGTGGACCGCTGGCAGGCGCGCGACGTGCTGATGCACTTCATCTACTTCCACGACGCCACCGCGTGGGGCATCCAGTCCGCGGCGCAGAACGGCCCGCCGTGGCCGGTGCCGGCCGACACCGACACGATCAACGAGGTCTGCCGCAAGCTGCACGAGCACGAGAGCCTCGACGAGCTGCTCGGCCAGCTGCGGCTGGCCCACGGCCGGCTCATGCACGCCGCCCGCCACGGCGACCTCGACCAGCCCTGCTTCAAGCGCGCCAACGGCGAGCTCATGACCGGCCGCCAGCGGCTCGAGCTGCTGGCCAAGCACTGGCGAGAGCACGTCGAGGAGCTGAAGCGCGCCGGGCGCTAGTGGACCGTGACGACGAGCGCCAGCCAGACCGCGATGAAGAAGGGCGGCAGGACACGCGGCGCGATCTGGCCGAGCGTGACGACGCCGGCCGGCGCGTGCACCGGCGGCAGGCCGAGCCGTGATTCGTCGGCGACGTGGGCGCGGAAGGTGCCGCGCAGCCAGGTCATCGCCCGCGCGCTGGCGATCAGCCCCGTGTAGATCAGGCCCGTCGTCGCCACGCCGATGACCGGGATGAGCCGGACCAGCATCGCCTGCCGCTCGGCCATGCTGCCGGCGGGGTTGGCGGCCAGGCCGTTGAGCGTGATCGCGTAGGCGGTGAACAGGAACGACTGGGAGGCCACCAGCCACGACAGACGGTTCACCGTCAGCCCGTCCTCGTGCTCGAGGCGAGCGCGGATCATGCGGTAGAACTCGACGTCGTCGACGCCGCTCATCCGCCGGCCAGGGCGATGGCCTCGATCTCCACGCGGGCGCCGCCGACGAGCCCCACGCACTGGAACGTCGTGCGCGCGGGGGGATCGAGGGGGAAGTACTCGCCGAACACGCGGTTCATCTCCATCAGCTCGCCGAGGTCCACCATGTAGATGGTGACCTTGACGACGCGCGCGAGCGACGAGCCGGCGGCCTCCAGCACCGCCTTGAGGTTCTCGCACACCTGGCGCGTCTCGGCGGCGATGCCGCCCGGCGCCAGCTGGCCGGGGGCGACGAGCCCGAGCTGGCCGGAGGCGAACACCCAGTCGCCGGCCTTGATGGCCTGCGAGAGCGGCACCCGCGCCGGCGGGACCTTGGACGTGTGCACGACGGACCGATTCATTTCATGGCATCCTCCACGAGGGGTCGACCATCGGGCGCCCGCATTGTACGCTGGCCGCCCACGAAAGGAGCCGGCCATGGGTCTGCTGGACGGCAAGGTCGCGGTGATCACGGGGGCCAGCAAGGGCATCGGCCGGGTGATGAGCCGGCTGTTCGCGAAGGAGGGCGCGGCTGTCGTCTGCGCCGCCCGCTCCGGCGCGCTGGTCGAGGAGACGGCGAAGATCATCGCCAAGGACGGCGGCCGCGCGATCGCCTTCACGGGCGACGCCGCGAAGGAGGCCGACGTCAAGGCGATGGTCGCGGCCGGCGTGAAGGCGTTCGGCAAGATCGACACGCTCGTCAACAACGCGGGCGACGGCGGCCCCACCAAGCCCGTGCAGGAGTACACCGAGGAGGACTGGTTCTACACGATCAACTCCTGCCTCACGTCCTCCTACATGTGCATCCGCTTCGTCGTGCCGGAGATGATCCAGGCCGGCGGCGGCGCCATCGTCAACATCTCCTCCGGCGCCGGCCGCCGTGGCCTGCCTTACCGCATCGGCTACTGCTCGGCCAAGGCTGGCCAGGTCGGCATGACGTTCGGCATGGCGCTCGAGCTGGCGCCGCACAACATCACCGTCAACTGCGTGGCGCCGGGCGCCATCGAGGGCGATCGCATCGACCGCGTTATCGAGGGCCAGGCCAGGGTGCGCGGCATCTCGCCGGAGGCGATGCGCAAGGCGATGCTCGAGCGCTCGCCGCTCAAGCGCATGGCGACCGCCGACGACATCTCGGCGGCGGCGCTGTTCCTCGTCAGCCCGCTGGCGCGCAATATCTCGGGCCAGGTGCTGCCGGTCAACGCGGGGGAGCCAGCCGGCTAGACGGACGTCTCAGCGGATCACCCGGTCGGCGCGCAACAGGACCGCCGGCGGGATCGTCAGGCCGAGACCGGCGGCGGTCCTGGCGTTGATGACGAGCTCGAACGTGGTGGGCTGCTCGACGGGAAGATCGGCCGGCTTCGCGCCGTTGATGATGCGGTCGATCATCAGCGCCGCCTGCCGTCCGAGCTGGGTCCGGTTCGCCGCGTAGCTGGCGAGACCGCCCTGCTCGACGAAGAACGAGTCGTGAAACATCGTCGGGGCCGCGTGCCGTGCGGCGGCTTCCTGGATGAATCCGGGGATGTTCAGCGTGAGCCAGCGCACCGAGATGATGCCGTCCACCTGTCCCCTGCTGACCTGGGCCAGCGCTGCCCGCGCCTCCTCCTGCGTGCGCAGCGGCCGTTCCACGAGGGCCAGCCCGAGCCGGTGGGCCGCCGCGCGGTAGGCGCTGAGCGTCCGCTCGGAGCTCGCCAGCGAGGCGTCGTAGGGAACGAGCACGCGCTTGAGCCCGGGAACGATCTCGCGGAAGATCTCCAGGCGCTTGGGGCCCAGCTCGGCGTCCAGGTCCGCGATCCCGGTGACGTTGCCGCCGGGACGCGCGAGGCTCGCGACGAGCCCCTGCTCCACGGGATCGACTTCCCCCATGAAGACGATGGGAATGCGTTCCGTCGCCGCCGCCCGGGCCGTGCGCGTGGCATCGCCGGAGCCGTCCGTGACGAGGATGTCGCTGCCCAGCCGGACGAGCTCACGGGCCGCGGCCGGCAGCTCCGCCGCGTTGCCCTGCGTGAAGCGAACGCCGATGACGAAGTCGGTGTTCTCGCGATAGCCGAGGGCCTGCAGGCCCTCCCGGAGCCCGACGACGGCGCGGGTCGGTCCCCAGGAGGCGCTCAGCACCCCGATCTTCACCGGACCGGTACGCGGCTGGCCGACGCCCGGCACGGCGACGACGAGGACGAGGCCGAGCGCGGCCAGCATCGCCGTGACCCTCATGGCGTCGACCGGCGCGGCGCCGGCTCATCGATCAGCGCCTGCAGCAAGGCGAGGGCGGCCGCGCTTCCCCAGTCGCGAGGCCCGACCGCCAGGGCCACCGCGCGTCCGTCCCGGCCGACCAGAAACGTGGTCGGCAGTCCGATGACCCCGTACGCCGCGCTGATCGTCCCCGGCTGGTCGAGGAGCAGCGGAAAGCTCAGTCCGAGCTCGACGGCATAGCGCCGCACGGCGTCCGGCGCCTCGCGGGCGTTGACGCCGACGACCGTCAGCCCCCGCGCGCCGAAGCGCTGGTGCAGACGCTCGAGCACCGGCAGCTCGGGGCGGCACTCCAGGCACCAGCTCGCCCAGAAGTTCACGAGGACGACCTGGCCGCGCAGGTCGGCGAGCGCCAGCCGGTGCTCGTCGAGCGTGCGTCCGCTGAAGGCCGGAGCCGACGTCGATGGCGCATAGGCGCGCAGGTCGAGCGCCCTGAGCAGCGCGGGCAGGCCCGGCGACTCCGCGCCCACGGGCGCGCCGCACGCGACGAGGAGGACGACGAGCGCGAGCCCGCGGGTCGTCAGGGCTTGCCGACGATCTCCTGGATGTCGCGCAGCAGCGTGTCGCTGTAGACGACCGTGGTGGGGCCGTTCTCGATGATCCACTTCCGGCGCAGCATGCCCTGCGGGTCGACCAGGAAGAACGAGCGATTGGCCACCATGGTGCGCTCGTTGAGCACGCCGTAGCTGCGCATGACCTTGCGCTCGGGGAAGTCGCTCAGGAGCGGAAACGGCAGCTTGAGCGACTCCGCGAACGTCTGCTGCGAGAACGTGAGGTTGGCGCTGATGCCGAGGTTCTGGATGTTCAGGGCTTCGAAGCGCTTGAAGTCGGCCTTCCGGGCCGACAGGTTGGCCGCTCACGTCGGCGCGAAGTCGGCGCCGTAGAACTCGATCAGGACCCACTTCTTGCCGCGGAAGTCGCTCAGGGCGATGTCGTTGCCGAACGTGCTCGGCAGCTTGAAGTCCGGCGCCGGCTGCCCGACGTCGATCGCGGCCGCGGACGTCGGCCCCAGCGCCACGAGCATCATCGCGAGAGCCAGCCCCGTCGTGATCGCGCCGATCGTCCGTCGGGCGAGGTGGAAGGACGTCATGGCGCGATCTTCAACCAAGCCGTTGCGCTCTGCAAGCGCATCGGGCCTCGCCGCGCGCCGCGTCACTCGCCCGCCCACAGCCCGTGGCGGGCGTCGCGGGCCAGCGCGTAGCAGGCGGCGAACACGTCGCGGTACTTGACGTTGGGCGGCATCGTCATCAGGCTCGCGTAGCCCTCGCGCACGATCGCCGCGTTGTAGAGCTCGTCGCCCACCCACACGTAGGCCAGCAGCCGGCCGTACCTGTCCACCGGCTGCACGTCCAGCTCCACGCTCACCGCCCGGCCGGCCAGCCGCTCGCGCGTGAAGCGGGAGGCCCGGGCGCCGAGCGCGCGGATCGCCGCCGTGTCCTGGCCGCTGCGGGCGGCGTCGCGGTCGAGCTTGGGCCCGGCGTGCGTCTCGGGACTGTCCACGCCGATCAGCCGCAGCCGCTGGCGACGCCCATCGGCCGTCTGCACGAGCAGCGTGTCGCCGTCCACCACGCGCACGACCGA
>DASSLH010000644.1:0-11391 GCA_035689625.1 Candidatus Methylomirabilota bacterium
GACGCCGGGCACCGTGCCGTCCTCGGCGCCGGCGGCCACCGTGGCGCCGCCCGCCGCTGCCGGCAGCGCCGGCGGGCGGAGCCCCGTACCGTCCATGGGAGGCCTCTACACGCCGCCGCGCGCGCGCTAGTTCGAGCGCGCTCAGCGCTTGAGGTGGTAGGGCACGTCGGCGACGACGATGTTGCGGCGGAAGAGCAGCGCGCCCTTGACCAGCAGCGCCGTCTGGTTGTGCAGGATGTGCTGCCACCAGCGGCGCGGCAGGAACTCCGGCAGCACGATCGTCACCATCTGATCGTCGCCGCGCGCCTGGATCTGGTCGATGTAGTCCAACAGCGGCCGCAGCAGAGAGCGATACGGCGAGGTCAGCACCACCAGCGGCACGCCCAGGCCCCACCGCGCCCACTTCTCCTCCATCCGTCCTGTCCGCGCCGGATCGGTCTCGACGTAGACGCCGCGCACGGTGGCGCTGGGCGCCAGCGTGCGGGCGTACTGCGTGGCCCGCACGACGCCGCGGTGCACGTCGCCCACCAGGACCAGCACGGTGTGCTGGAACTCCGGCGGCGAGTCGAAGCCCTCCAGCGAGAGGCCCTCGGCCACCTCCTCGTAATGCCGTCGCATGGCCACGAACGTCGCCACCAGGATCGGGATCACGATGACGACGATCCAGGCGCCATGCACGAACTTGGTGACCGCGATGATCAGCGTGACGATCGCCGTCGCGATGGCGCCGACGCCGTTGATGGCGAGGCGGTGGCGCCAGCCGGGGGTGCGCTCCGCCCACCAGTGCCGCACCATGCCGGACTGCGAAAGCGTGAACGAGATGAAGACGCCGACCGCGTAGAGCGGGATCAGCGCGTGCGTCTCGCCGCCGAAGAGTACCAGCAGCGCGGCGGCGAAGCCCGCCAGCACCAGGATGCCGTTGGAGAACACCAGGCGCTCGCCGAGGTTGGCGAACTGGCGCGGGATGAAGCGGTCGCGGGCCAGCAGCGAGGACAGCCGCGGGAAGTCGGCGAAGGAGGTGTTGGCGGCCAGGATCAGGATCAGCGCGGTGGCCGCCTGCACCAGGTAGTACATGATCCCGCTGTCGAACAGGCGCCGGGCGATCTGCGAGACGACCGTCTCCGTCTCGCTGGGCAGGATGCCGAGCTTGGAAGCCAGCACGGTGATGCCGACGAAGATCGTGCCCAGGATCACCGCCATCACGCCGAGCGTGATGGCGGCGTTGCGCGACTCCGGCGGCCGGAAGGCGGGAATGCCGTTGGAGATCGCCTCGGTGCCGGTCATCGCGGTGCAGCCCGAGGAGAACGCGCGCAGCACGAGGAACCACGTGAGCGGCTCGAGCGGCTGCACGGACGGCGGCGCCGAGGGCGGCAGCGTCCCGGTCGCCAGCCGGTAGAAGCCGACCGAGAGCAGGATGCCGAAGCACGCCAGGAAGAAGTAGGTCGGCACCGCGAAGATCCGGCCCGACTCGCGCACGCCGCGGATGTTGGCCAGGGCGATCGCCGCCACGCAGAGCACGCTCAGCGCGACGCGATGCCGGGCGAGCTCGGGCAGCGCCGAGGTCACCGCGGCGACCCCGGCGGCGACCGAGACCGAGACCGTGAGGACGTAATCCACCAGCAGCGCGGCCGCCGCCACGAGCCCCGGCACGGTGCCGAGGTTGGCGCGCGCCACGATGTAGGAGCCGCCGCCGCTGGGATAGGCGTGGATCGTCTGCTGGTAGGAGATCGTCACGATCGCGAGCAGGCCCACGATCGAGATCGCGATCGGGATGTCGAGCCGGCTGGCGGCGGTGCCCGCCAGCACGAGGACGAGCAGGATCTCCTCGGTCGCATACGCCACCGAGGACAGCACGTCGGAGGAGAAGACCGCCAGGGCGATCCGCTTGCGGAGTCGTTCGTGGCGGGCCTGCGCCAGCGGCATCGGCGGCCCGACGAGCCAGCGCTTCACCAGGGTCAGTCGCATAGGCCAGTCCCCGATGCTACGCCGGGCGCCCCGCCGGCACGACGTTCGCCGAGATTTTTACGGAATTTTTACGACCCGCCCGGGCCTCTTAACGCGGGTTTGAGAACCGCGGTGACACACTGGTCAAGAAATGTGCGACACAGCCGGGGTCGAGGTCCCCCGCCCGCGCTGGGGGGTGCTCTATGGGGCGACGCTGTCCCAGCTGACGGCCCTCGCCCTCGTCGAGGTCGCTAGCCCACCGAACCCCCTGCGGACGCTGCTCCGCTTCGTGCTGGGGCTGGGCGCCTTCGCCGGCATGGCGGCGTGGCTGCGCGCCAATCGCGGCGCCGTGGACCTGCAGGACTGGTGTGAGTGCGCCGGCCGGCAGATGATCGTGCGCGTGATCGAGTCGCGCCGGCCGGGCCCGGCGACAGTGCCGCGACCGGAGCCGGCCGTCACCGCCAGCGCCGTGGACGAGGAGCACGAGCTGGCTCACCGCTGAGCGCGGGCCAGCAGCCCGGTCAGCACGTCCCGTCGCTGCTTGAGGGCCTGGCGGGACTCCCAGGCGTCGGTCGCGCCGATCTCCATCCGCAGGTCGCCGAGATAGGACGTCAGCGCGTTTCGTAGCTCCTCGCTCTCGATCTCCGTCAGCCCAAGCGTCATGACGATTTCGTCTCCCACTCCCATGAGACGCGCGCGAAGGTCAAGACGGCGTCAAAAGGTCCGCGGCAGGGGTGAAGGACGCGTCAACGTCAAAACCGGACGATGAGGTCGACGGCCGGGACGAACTGGAAGTGGCTGGTCTGGTCGTTGAACGGACGCGCATCCGGCGAGTGATCGAAGCGTAGCTCGGGGCGGATGCTGACGTAGCGGACGGGCTTGTAGGTCAGCCCCAGCGTCAGCGCGACGAAGTCGGCGGCGAATCCCGGGCGTCCGAGCAAGGCGGTCCGCGTTCCATCCTCGTCGCGGAACCATTCCGCCCGCGCGCCCAGCCTGAGCTTGGGATCCACGTTGTAGAAGACGTTGATGGTCGTGCCGTACCACTTGGCATCGTGCCGAGTTCCCGTTATGGGATCGACGGCGCCGTTGGCCTCGTGGCCGAAATGGCCGCCAAAGGACACGAGCCACACGTCACCGGCGCCCACCTTGGCCGTCAGATAGCTGCTGACCAGCGTCCGGTAGTCGTGGTTGTTGTCCGGCTGCTCCGGACCAGTGATCCAGGCCGTCGTCCAGTTGTAGCGCTTGTCCTCGGAGTTCCAGATGACGCCGCCGTGGAAGCTGACCATGTCGTTGTTGTCGCGGAACACGTCCCAGCCGCGCACGACGCCGACCAGGATGTCGAGCGTCTTCGTGGCGTGCAGCGTGGCGATCCCGCCCGTATGCGTGAAGGGCGTCGCGTAGATGTTCTCGTAGGCGCGCGAGTAGAAGTCGGTGTCGACCGCGGGGTAAACCTCGCGCCCCATCAGCGTGTAGAACTTGCCGACGCGGAGATCCATGCCGCCGGGAGTGATCACACCCGGAAAGTGCGCCTCGATGTAGAGCTGCGGGAAATCGATGCCGATGCGATTGACCTCGCGAAAGCTCTTCGGTCCGTTGCTCCCGACTCCGGACGTCTCATCGAAGCCCGTGAAGTCGCTCAGCAACCCGTTGGCGACGAAGAACGGCGCGTCGTGACCGGCGAGGAAGTCGACGCGATAGCCGATGTTGAACGCCTTCTCGTGCTCGAGCGTGTTCTCGACAGTCAGGTCGATCTGGTCCAGCCGGTAGTCGTTGGACCGCCAGTCGAGATTGGTGCCGAAGTTGACGCGGTCGTGCGGGTTGTCGGGGTTGCCGGCAAAGCCTTGCTGGATCCAGCCATAGATCTGGGTGCCGGCGGACTCCAGCCCACGCCCCACCCGCGTGTCCTTCAGCAGATCCATCAGCGGCCACCGCTCTGGCTCGGCTTCCTTCGCCGCCTCCGTCGGTGTCGGCTCCGTCGTCGTCGGAGCCTGGACGAGGTCGGTCTCGAGTTCGAGTGCCGGCTTGACGTCGAGCGGTCGCTGCGCGAACGCCGAGCCGGCCGCCGCCAGCACGACGCTGCAGCCGAGGGTAATGACGAGACGGGTCACCGCTGCCCCTCCATCCGACGCATCACTTGCCGTCGAGCGCCAGGTTCAGCTCGAGCACGTTCACGCGCGGCTCGCCGAGGAGCCCGAGCCAGCGCCCTTCCGTGTGCTGCGTCACCAGCCGCGCGACCGCGGCCTCGTCCAGCTTGCGGGCCTTGGCCACGCGGTGGACCTGGTAGAGCGCGGCCGCCGGGCTGATGTGCGGATCGAGGCCGCTGGCGGAGGCGGTGACGAGATCCACCGGCACCGGCGCCTTGTTGTCGGGATCGGCCTTGCGCAGCGTGTCCACGCGGTCCTGCACGGCCTTGACGAGGTCGGGATTGGTCGGGCTCAGGTTCGAGCCCGACGACGAGCCGGCGTTGTACGGATACGGCGTCGTCGCCGAGGGGCGGCCCCAGAAGTACTTCGGATCGTCGAAGGGCTGGCCGATCAGCGACGAGCCGACGACCTTGCCGTCCTTGACGATCAGGCTGCCGTTGGCCTGGCGCGGGAAGAGCACCTGCGCGAGGCCGGTGACGACCAGCGGATAGACGACGCCGGTGATCACCGTCAGCACGATGAGCAGCACGAGCGCGGGGCGGATGTGCCTGGCCATGGAGGACTCCTACACCAGCCCCAGGGCGGCCAGGATCATGTCCACCAGCTTGATGCCAGGGAACGGGATGATGATGCCGCCGATGCCGTAGAGCCAGACGTGGCGGCGCAGCACGGCGGCGGCGCCGATGGCGCGGTAGCGCACGCCCTTCAGGGCCAGCGGGATCAGCGCGACGATGATGAGCGCGTTGAAGATGACGGCGGACAGGATCGCGCTCTCCGGGGTCTTGAGATGCATGACGTTGAGCGCACCCAGCGCCGGATAGGTCGCCGCGAAGGCGGCCGGGATGATCGCGAAGTACTTCGAGACGTCGTTGGCGATGCTGAACGTCGTCAGCGCCCCGCGGGTCATGAGCATCTGCTTGCCCGTCTCGACGACCTCCAGCAGCTTGGTCGGGTTGCTGTCGAGGTCGATCATGTTGCCGGCTTCCTTGGCGGCCTGGGTGCCGGAGTTCATCGCCACCGCCACGTCGGCCTGGGCGAGCGCCGGCGCGTCGTTGGTGCCGTCGCCGGTCATCGCCACCAGCCGCCCCTCCGCCTGCGTCTTGCGGATGAGCGCCAGCTTGGCCTCCGGCGTGGCCTCGGCCAGGAAGTCGTCGAGGCCGGCCTCCGCCGCGATGGCGGCCGCCGTCAGCGGGTTGTCGCCGGTGATCATCACGGTGCGGATGCCCATGCGGCGCAGCTCGGCGAAGCGCTCCTTGATGCCGCCCTTGACGATGTCCTTGAGCTCGATGGCGCCCAGCACGCGCGGGCCGTCGGCGACGACCAGCGGCGTGGCGCCGGCCTTGGCGATGCTCTCCACCGCCGCCCGAACCTCCGGCGGCAGCGAGCCGCCTAGCCGCTTGACGTGCGCCTCGATGGCCTCGGCGGCGCCCTTGCGCACCTGGCGGCCGTTCATGTTGACGCCGCTCATGCGGGTCTGGGCCGTGAACGGCACGAAGACCGCGCCGAGCTTCTCGACGTCGCGCTCGCGGATGCCGTACTTGTCCTTGGCCAGCACGACGATGCTGCGGCCCTCCGGCGTCTCGTCGGCGAGCGACGCCAGCTGGGCGGCGTCGGCCAGGTCGCGCTGCGACACGCCGACCGCCGCGTGAAACTGGGTGGCCTGGCGGTTGCCGAGCGTGATCGTGCCGGTCTTGTCGAGCAGCAGCACGTCCACGTCGCCGGCCGCCTCCACCGCGCGGCCCGACATGGCGATGACGTTCTTCTGGATCATCCGGTCCATGCCGGCGATGCCGATCGCCGACAGCAGCGCGCCGATGGTCGTCGGGATGAGGCAGACCAGCAGCGCCACGAGCACGGTGACCGTGACCGGCGCGCCCTTGCCGGCCGAGGCCACCGCGTAGAGCGAGAACGGCAGCAGCGTGGCCGTGGCAAGCAGAAAGATGATCGTCATCGCCGCCAGCAGGATGTCCAGCGCGATCTCGTTGGGCGTCTTCTGCCGCCGGGCGCCCTCCACGAGCGAGATCATCCGGTCGAGGAATGCCTCGCCGGGGTTGGTGGTGATCTCCACGATCAGCCAGTCCGACAGCACCTGGGTGCCGCCGGTGACCGAGCTGCGGTCGCCGCCGCTCTCGCGGATGACCGGTGCGCTCTCGCCGGTGATCGCGCTCTCGTTGACCGAGGCCACGCCCTCGACCACGGTGCCGTCGGCCGGGATGAAGTCGCCGGCCTCGACCAGCACGAAGTGCCCCTTGCGCAAGGTCGCGGCCGAGACGAGATCGAACGACGCGGTACGCTCGGCCCTGGCCAGGCGCTTGGCCTGCAGGTCGCGCCGGGCCTTGCGCAGCGAGGCCGCCTGGGCCTTGCCGCGCCCCTCGGCCATGGCCTCGGCGAAGTTGGCGAAGAGCACAGTGAACCACAGCCACACGGAGACCCAGAAGATGAACCAGCCCGGCGCCTCGCCGTGCCCGGCGACGGCCTGCAGCCACAGCAGCGTCGTGAGGATCGAGCCGACGTAGACGACGAACATGACGGGGTTGCGCACCTGCCGTCGTGGCGTCAGCTTGCGGAACGCGTCCACGATCGCCTGCTTCACGATCGCCGGATCGAACAGCGAACGACTCTTGGTGGCGCTTGCCATGGCGTCAGGTCCTCACCTGGCCGCGACCAGCGTCAGGTGCTCCACGATCGGTCCCAGCGCCAGCGCCGGCACGAAGGTCAGGGCGCCGACCAGCACGACGACGCCGACCAGCAGGCCGACGAACAGCGGCGTGTGGGTCGGCAGCGTCCCCGGCCCCGGCGGGACGAGCCGCTTGCGCGCCAGCGAGCCGGCGATCGCCAGCGTCGGCACCGCCAGCCAGTAGCGGGCGAACAGCATCGCAATGCCGAGGGCCAGGTTGTAGAACGGCGTGTTCGCGCTCAGCCCGGCGAACGCGCTGCCGTTGTTGTTGCCGGCCGACGAGAAAGCATAGAGGATCTCGCTGAAGCCATGCGCCCCGGAATTGGCCGGACCCGCCTTGCCGCCGGCGGTGACGACCGCGACGGCCGTGCCGATCAGCACGACGGCCGGCGGGATGAGGATGACCAGCGAGGACATCTTCATCTCGTAGGCCTCGATCTTCTTGCCGAGGTACTCCGGCGTCCGGCCGACCATGAGGCCGGCCACGAACACCGCGATGATGGCGAACACGAGCATGCCGTAGAGGCCGGAGCCGACGCCGCCGTAGACGACCTCGCCGAGCTGGATCATCCACATCGGCACCAGCCCGCCCAGCGGCGTGAACGAGTCGTGCATGGCATTGACGGAGCCGTTCGAGGCCCCGGTCGTCGCCGTCGCCCACAGCGCGGAGTTGGTGATGCCGAAGCGCGTCTCCTTGCCCTCCATGTTTCCGCCCGACGACAGCGCGCTGGCCGTGTGGTCCACGCCCTGCTGCGCGAAGACGGCGCCCCGCTGCTCGGCGACATAGCAGACGGCCAGCAGCACGACGAAGATCAGCGTCATCGCCGCAAGAACCGCCCAGCCCTGGCGCGTGTCGCCGACCATGACGCCGAACGTGTAGCAGAGCGCCGCCGAGATCTGCAGGATGGCGAGCAGCTCGACGAAGTTTGACAGCGGCGTCGGGTTCTCGAACGGATGCGCCGAGTTCACGTTGAAGAACCCACCGCCGTTGGTACCCAGCTGCTTGATGGCGACCTGCGAGGCCGCCGGCCCCACCGCGATCGTCTGTTCGGTCAGCTTCGACTTCTTGGTCGTGGGCTGGCCTTTGGCGTCGAGGACGGGCTTGCCGTCCTTGTCCATGACCGGCTCGTCGTACTCGACCGGCTGGACGACGGCCGCGGTCGGGTACGGCTTGAAGGTCTGCACGACGCCCTGGGAGACCAGGACCAGCGCCAGGATCAGCGAGAGCGGCAGCAGGATGTAGAGCGTCGTGCGGGTGAGGTCCACCCAGAAGTTGCCGATCGTCTGAGCCGAGCGGCGCGCGAAGCCGCGAATCAGGGCCACCAGTACCGCCATGCCGGCCGCCGCCGACACGAAGTTCTGCACGGTCAGCGCCAGCATCTGCGTGAGGTAGCTCATCGTCGACTCGCCGCCGTAGCCCTGCCAGTTGGTGTTGGTGGCGAAGCTGACCGCGGTGTTGAACGAGGAGTCCGGTGACACGGCGGCCATGCCCTGCGGGTTCAGCGGCAGCACGCCCTGCAGGCGCTGCAGCGCGTAGACGGCGAACAGGCCGAACAGGTTGAAGAGCAGCATGGTCGTCGCGTACGTCTTCCAACCCATCTCTTCGGCCGGGTCGATCCCGCAGACGCGGTACACGAGCCGCTCCAGCCAGCCGAGCCCACGATCCAGGCCGAAGGGCTGGTTCTGGTAGACCCGGGCCATGTAGGCGCCCAGCGGCCTGGCCAGCGCCAGCAGCACGACGACGTAGAGGACCAGCTGAACGAGTCCGTTGGCAGTCATGAGAAGAGCTCCGGCTTCAGCAGGGCCAGAGCGAGGTAGATCAGGAGCCCGACCGACACGACGCCGCCGACGACGTAGAGCAGTGGCATGGCGGCCCCCCCTACACGCGCTCGCAGAGCGCCACGAGCGCCCAGGTCAGTCCGAAGAACACCAGCGTCAGCGCCACGTACAGCAGGTCGCCCATCACGTTCATCACGAGCCTCCAGCCAGTCACTCTAGGCGGCGGTCTGTTAAAGCGTCGTTAAGAACGCGCGCCGCGGTGTCAACGCACCGTCGCGTACGGGGACCCTCGAATCGCTGCATCCCCTGCGCCACGACGGACGACAGCCCTTTCGCAACCTTGCCCCCCAGCGACGGCGCTGATGGGGCGGCGTCGTCACCCCACCCCCTCGTTGACCGCTTTTTGATGTGCGGCCGCCGGACTTTGACGTCGGCTTGATCACGTCCGGCCGTCTGATGGCCGAGGGAGGCGATGTCGGTGTTCCAGCTCGAGGGCTATGACACTTCTCGTCACGCGCACCGGCAGCCGGCGTGGTGGGCCCTGTACCTGATCGGCCTGCTGCTCGTCGGCGGGATCGGCCTGCTGGAGCGCCACGTGCCGGTGGGGCCGGTGCGCACGGTGTTGGAGTGCTGCGTCGTGATCATCGCATTCGGCCTGATGCTCTTCTGGCGGCACTGCAACCGAGCACGCTGGATGTGAGCGCCGCCCGCGGCCGGCGCTACACTAGCGGCCGTGGCGGACACGCGCCCCGATCCCGATGCGCTGCTGGCCCGGGTCAAGGAGGAAGAGGCCCGGCAGCGCCGCGGCAAGCTCAAGGTGTTCTTCGGCGCCGCCGCCGGCGTCGGCAAGACCTACGCGATGCTGGAGGCCGCCCGTGAGCAGCGCGAGGACGGCAAGGACGTCGTCGTCGGCTACGTGCAGCTGCACGGCCGCGCCGAGACCGAGGCTCTGCTGAGCGGGCTGCAGGTCCTGCCCCGCCGCGCCGTGGAGTACCGCGGCACCACGCTGGAGGAGTTCGACCTCGACGCCGCCCTGGCCCGCCGGCCCGCGCTGATCCTCGTGGACGAGCTGGCCCACACCAACGCGCCCGGCTCCCGCCACGCCAAGCGCTGGCAGGACGTCGTCGAGCTGCTCGACGCCGGCATCGACGTCTACACGACCGTCAACGTGCAGCACGTCGAGAGCCTCAACGACGTCGTGGCGAAGATCACCGGCGTCGTCATGCGCGAGACGGTGCCCGATTCGGTCTTCGAGCAGGCCGACGAGGTCGAGCTGATCGACCTGCCTCCCGACGACCTGCTGCAGCGCTTCCGCGAGGGCAAGGTCTACCTGCCGGGCCAGGCCCAGGAGGCCGCGGCCAACTTCTTCCGCAAGGGCAACCTCATCGCGCTGCGTGAGCTGGCGCTGCGCTCCACCGCCCAGCGGGTCGACGCCCAGATGCGCGTCTACCGCCGCGAGCACGCCATCGACAAGGTGTGGCCGACGGTGGAGCGCGTGCTGGTCTGCATCGGCCCCACGCCGTACTCGACGCGCCTGGTGCGCGCGGCCAAGCGCATGGCCGACTCGCTGGGCGCCGAGTGGATCGCCGCCTACGTCGAGACGCCGGCTCACCTGCGGCTGCCGGCCGAGGCGCGCGACGCCGTCGTGCAGACGCTGCGGCTGGCCGAGCAGCTCGGCGCCCAGACGATCACGCTGAGCGGCACGACCATGAGCGAGACGATCCTGGCCCACGCCCGCGACCGCAACGTCACCAAGCTCGTCGTCGGCAAGCCGCGGCGCACGCGCCTGCAGCGCTTCGTGCTGGGCTCGATCGTGGACGCGCTCGTGCAGGGCAGCGGCGACATCGACGTCTACGTCATCAGCGCCGCCCGCGAGGAGCCGACGGCGCCGGCGCCGGTGCGCCGGCGGCCGCTGCCGACCGACGCCACCGCCTACGCCCAGGCCGCCGGCGTGGTCGCCCTGGCCACCGCCGTGTCGTGGCTGCTGCACACGGTGTCCGAGCTGTCCAACCTCGTGATGGTCTACCTGCTCGGCATCGTGGCAGTGGCCATGCGCACGGGCCGCGGCCCCTCGCTGCTGGCCGCGGTGCTCAGCGTGGCGGCCTTCGACTTCTTCTTCGTGCCGCCGTACTTCACGTTCACCGTCAGCGACGCGCGCTACCTGTTCACGTTCGCGGTGATGCTGGTCGTCGGCCTCGTCATCAGCGGCCTGACCGTGCGCACGCGCGCCCAGGCGGAGGCCGCGCACCACCGCGAGCAGCAGACCGCCGCGCTCTACGCGATGAGCCGCGAGCTGGCCGGGACCCGCGGCGTCGACGCGCTGCTGCAGGTGGCCGTGCGCCACGTCGGCGAGGTCTTCCGCAGCAGCGTCACCGTGCTGCTGCCCGGCGCCGGCAGTGTGCTGCAGGCCTGGGGCGGCGGCCAGTACGAGGTGGACGGCAACGAGCTCGGCGTCGCGCGCTGGGTGTACGAGCACCGCCAGCCGGCCGGGCTCGGCACCGCCACGCTGCCCGGCGCCTCCGCGCTCTACGTGCCGCTGCTCGGCTCCAGCGGCCCCGTCGGCGCCCTCGGCATGCGGCCGTCTGACCCCCATGCGATGGACGAGCCCCAGCGCCTGCACCAGCTGGAGACATTCGCCGCCCAGACGGCGCTGGCGCTCGAGCGCGCACGGCTGGCCGAGGAGACCCAGGAGGCCGAGGTCCGGATCGAGAGCGAGCGCCTGCGCAACTCGCTGCTCAGCTCGGTCTCGCACGACCTGCGCACGCCGCTGGCCACGATCACCGGCGCCGTCAGCACCATCCTCGACGCCGGCGGCGGCCTCGACGAGAGCACGCGCCGCGAGCTGCT
>DASSLH010000645.1:0-2271 GCA_035689625.1 Candidatus Methylomirabilota bacterium
CCGGCTCGCGCCTGGGCTCGGCGGGCGCGTCGTGGCGGACGAGGTCGGGCGGCCGCGTCTTGCTTGGCCGGGCCGGCGGCGGCGGCGCCGTGAGCGGCGCGGTCAGCTCCTGATAGAAGGTCAGCGGCGGCAGCGTCTCGGTGGCCCGCGTGCGCTCGGTGGGCCGCGTCTTCGAGGCCTCGGCCGCGGTCGGGCGGGTCGCGCCGGTGAGCAGCGACCAGTTGCGGCCCGTCCACACGCCGGCCAGGAACGTCGTGGCCAGGATGCCGACGGCGCCGATCAGCACCAGGAACGTCCCGGCGCGGCTGCCCCCGCCGCCGTTGCGGCGCGCCGCCATCACATCGTCTCCGGCGCCGAGACGCCGAGCAGCGCCAGGCCGTTGGCGAGGACGCGCCCGACGGCCGCGCAGAGCGCCAGGCGCGCCAGCAGCAGGCGGCGGTCGTCCTGGATCACGCGGTGGGTCTTGTAATAGGGATGGAAGGCGCCGGCCAGTTCCTGCAGCCAGAACGCCACGCGGTGGGGCTCGAGCGCGCGGGCGGCGCCGCGCACGACCTCCGGGTAGTGCAGCAGCCGCTTGATCAGCGCCTGCTCCTCGGGGTCGGTCAGCACGTCGAGGTCGACGGCGTCCCCGGCCGGCGGCTCGATCCCCTGCTCGGCCGCCTGCCGCGCGATCGAGCGGATCCGCGCGTGCGCGTACTGCACGTAGTAGACGGGGTTGTCCGTGGACTGGCGCGTGGCGACGGCCAGGTCGAAGTCGAGCGGGCTGTCGTGACGCCGCGTGAGGAAGGTGAAGCGGGCGGCGTCGCGGCCGACCTCTTCCAGCAGCTCCTCCATCAGCACGAACTCGCCGCGCCGCTTGGACATGCGCACCGGCTGGCCGTCGCGCAGCAGCGTCACCAGCTGCACGAGCAGCACCTCGAACGCCTCCGGCGGATGGCCGAGCGCCTGCATCGCCGCCCGGATGCGCGCCACGTAGCCGTGATGGTCGGGGCCGAGCAGGTTGATGAGCCGGTCGGCGGCGGCGAACTTCACGTAGTGGTGGTAGGCGATGTCCACGCCGAAGTAGGTGATCTCGCCGCTCGAGCGCCGCAGCACACGGTCCTTGTCGTCGGTGCCCTCCTCGCCGACCTGCGAGGAGCGGAACCACAGCGCGCCGTCGGCTTCGTAGCTCAGCCCGCGCCCGGCCAGCTCGTCGAGCGCCTTGTCGGGCAGCCCCTGATCGCGCACGTCGCGCTGCTCCGACGACCACACGTCGAACTCCACGCCGTAGTCGGCGAGCACGCGCCGCTGGCCGGCCACGATGCGCTCGACCGCCCAGCGGCCCAGGCGCTCCGCCGGGCGCCCGCCGAGGGCCGCCAGGTGCGCGGCGAGGTCGGCGGCGCTCGTGAGCTTGTGCTCGGCCAGGTACCCGGCGGCGAGATCGACGAGGTACTCGCCGGGGTACCCGTTGTCCGGCAGCGGCGCCGCCTCGCCCACCGCCTGGTGCAGCCGCGCCTCGAACGAGCGCGCGAGCGCCTCGAACTGTTTGCCGGCGTCGTTGACGTAGAACTCGGTCGCCACGCGGGCGCCGCGCGCGTGCAGCAGCCGCGCCAGCGCGTCGCCGATGGCGGCCGCACGGGCGTTGACGATCACCAGCGGTCCGGTGGGATTCGCCGAGACGAACTCCAGGCGCACGCGCTGGCCGCCGAGGTCGCCGCCGCGCCCGTACGCCTCGCCGGCCGCCAGCACGTCGCGCAGCGCGCGCGCGCACCACGCCGGGGCCAGGAACACGTTCACGAAGCCGGGCCCGGCGATCTCCAGCCGGGCGACCTCGGGCAGCGGCGGGAAGTGCGTCACGATCGCCTCGGCGATCTGGCGCGGCGGGCGGCGGGCGGCCTTGGCGAGGACCATCGCGGCGTTGGTGGCGTAGTCGCCGTGCTCGGCCTGGCGGGGAACCTCCCAGGCGCAGTCGGCCGCCGGCGGCAGTCCGGCCGCGGCCAGCGCCTGCTGCACGCCCTGCGTCAGTCGTTCCGTCAGGCTCACGTCGCGAGGGGACGGCGCGTCCCCCACCCTCCTTCGCAGACAGAAAACGCCGCTCGGCGGCGGCGATTACCGTTCATCATACGGTGCGCCCGCAAGGCCGCTCGCAAGAAAAAGCCCGCGTCAGATCGCGAGCCTGGCGGCCAGCACCACCGCCAGCACGAGCACGACCGCGCGACGGAACAGCGCGAGCGCGCGCTCGACGTCGGCAGGCCCCGGCCGCGCGCCCTCGCCGAGCCGGTACGCGCCCGG
>DASSLH010000646.1:0-2317 GCA_035689625.1 Candidatus Methylomirabilota bacterium
CTGGTCGTCGGCCACGCCCTGCAGCACCTCGCCGGCCTTCACGAGCCAGGCGTGCATCGCCGCCGCGGCCCGCGCCTCGCAGCCGCACTCGGCCGCCGCCCACGCCGCGAAGTCGGGCGCGTCCAGCCGCTCGGCGGCGTCCCGCCGCAGCCGCCCGACCGCGACGCCCAGGTCCCAGGAGCGCGAGGGATGCTCGCCCTTCCAGAACGGGATCGTGGGCGACATGCCCTGCGCGTCCTCGACCAGCACGCGGTCGGCGCGGACCTTGGCGATCTTCCAGGCGTGCGAGCCGAGCAGGAACACGTCGCCGGGCAGGCTCTCGGTGACGAACTCCTCGTCGAGCGTGCCGACCTTCAGGTCGGTGTCGGTGACGTACACGTCGTAGAGGCCGGCGTCGGGGATCGTGCCGCCGGCGGTGAGCGCCAGGAACCGGCTGCCGCGCCGCGCGTGCAGGCGATCGTTCACGCGGTCCCACAGGATCCGCGGCGCCACCCCGCGCACCTCGGCCGGCAGCGGCTCGGCCACCGAGCGCACGACCTCCACGAATGTCTCGCGCGTCAGGGCACGGTAGGGCGCCGCCTGCCGAAAGCGCGCGTAGAGCGCGTCGAGCTCGAGCGACTCGGCGGCGACGGCGGCGACGATCTGCTGGGCCAGCACGTCGAGCGGCGCCTGGGGCATCGCGATGCGATCCAGGTGACGCTCCCGGATCGTGCGCACGACCGCGGCCGCCTCCAGCAGCTCCTCGCCCTTGGTGACGAGGATGCGGCCCTTGGACGTCCGCGACAGCAGGTGGCCGGCGCGCCCCACGCGCTGCAGCGCGGCGGCGACGTTGCGCGGCGACTGCACCTGGATCACGAGGTCGATGGCGCCGACGTCGATGCCGAGCTCGAGCGAGGACGTCGCCACCAGCGCCTTCAGCTCGCCGGCCTTCAGCCGGTTCTCCGCCTCCAGCCGCGCGCGGCGGGAGAGCGAGCCGTGGTGGGCGGCGACCCGACCACCGGTGATGCGGTCGTTCAGGTCGCGGGCCAGGCGCTCGGCGGCGCGCCGGCTCTGGGCGAAGACCAGCGTGGTGCGATGCGCCTGGACCAGCTCGGCGGCCTGCTGCAGCGCGGCATCCCACACGGTGTCGCTGGTGGCGCTGAGGAAGTCGTCCACCGGCGAGGCCACCTGCACGTCGAGGTCGCGCGAGAAGCCGGCGTCCACCACGATCGGATCGTGCCCCGTCGCGCCGGTGAGGAACGCCAGCGCCTCCTCGATCGGGCTCACCGTGGCCGAGCAGCCGATGCGCTGCGGGCGCGCGCCCGGCTCGCGCTCGCCCACGAGGGCCTGCAGCCGCTCCAGCGACAGCGCCAGGTGGGCGCCACGCTTGCTGGCCATCAGGGCGTGGACCTCGTCCACGATCACGAAGCGCGCCTGGGCCAGCGCTGGCCGGAAGCCCGCGCTCGTGAGCAGGATGTAGAGCGACTCCGGCGTCGTGATGAGCACGTGCGGAGGCCGCCGCGTCATCGCCTGCCGTGCGGCGGCCAGCGTGTCGCCGGTGCGCACGGCGACCCGGATCTCGGGGACGTCGAGGCCCTCGGCCTCGGCGGCGGCACGCAGGCCGGCCAGGGGCTCGCGCAGGTTCTTCTCGATGTCGTTGTTCAGCGCGCGCAGCGGCGATATGTAGACGACGTAGACGCGGTCCTCGAGCCGCCCTTGCAGTCCCAATCGATGCAGATGGTCCAGGGCCCACAGAAATGCCGCGAGCGTCTTTCCGGACCCTGTCGGCGCCACGATCAGCGTGTCGCGCCCGGAGGCGATCGCCGCCCAGCCCTCGCGCTGCGGCCGGGTCGGCTCGATGAACGTCTGGGCGAACCACGTGTCGACGAAAGGCAGGAACGACGGCATCCCATCCATTGTACCCGCGAGGTGGAGTAGGCTGGCGCGGTGCGCCCCCCGAATGCCGACGTCATCGTGGTCGGCGGCGGGCCGGCCGGCGCCCTCGCGGCGCTCACGCTGGCCGGCCGCGGCGTCGACGTCCTCGTGCTGGACAAGAAGCGCTTCCCGCGCGACAAGCCGTGCGGCGGCGGCATCCGTTACGGCGTGTACCGCCGCTTCCCGGAGCTGGCCGACTATCTGCGCGCCACGGTCGCGATCCACGAGATCCGCCGCGTGCTCATGGAGTCGCCGGCTGGCCACCGGGTGGTCGCCGCCGGCGAGGCGCCCTTCTACCTCACGCTGCGCCGCACCGAGCTGGACGCCGCGCTGCTCGACCGTGCACGCATGGCCGGCGCGCGCGTCCTCGAGGCGGCGCGCGTGACCACCGTGGAGCCGGTGA
>DASSLH010000647.1:0-7516 GCA_035689625.1 Candidatus Methylomirabilota bacterium
GCGCGGCCGGCCCAGCGAGGAAGACCGCGACCGCGGCCACGTCCTCCGGATCGTTGGGGCGCCCGAGCGGGATGACCGCGTTGCGTCGCCGCGTCATCTCCTCCACCGAGAGGCCCTCGTCGCGCGCGCGCACCGCCACGTTGGCCTCCGAGAGCGCGGTGACCGTGATGCCCGGACAGATCGCGTTGACGTTGATGTCGTGGCGGGCGAGCTGCTGGGCGGCGGTGCGGGTGAGCGAGATCACGCTGCCCTTGCTGGCCGCGTAGATCGCGTTCGACGTGCCCGCGTAGCCCTTCCCGGCGATCGACGCGATGTTGATGATGCGGCCGCGGCGTCGCGGGATCATCTCGCGCGCCACCCGCTGCAGGCAGAAGAACGCCCCCTTGCCGTTCACGCGCATGATGCGGTCCCAGTCGGCCTCGGTCAGGTCCAGGATGTCGGCGCGCCGGGTGACGCCCGCGTTGTTGACGAGCACGTCCACGCGGCCGAGCGCCTGCACGACACGCGCGACCATCTGGTCGATGGCGGCGACGTCGCCCACGTCGGTGGCGACGGCGAGGCTGCGCCGGCCGGCGGCGATCACCGCGGCCGCCGTCTGCTCGGCGGCGGCCTTGTCGACGTCCACCGCCGCGACGTCGGCGCCGGCGCGCGCGAACGCGAGCGCGGTGGCGTGGCCGATGCCGCGGCCGGCGCCGGTGACGAGGACGACGCGGCTGGCGCCGCTCACGCGGGCTTGCCTCCGGCGGCCTTCCAGCGCTCGAGCTTGTCCTGCAGCCGGGGCAGCCGCTGGCTGCCCTCCACGATGAAGCGGTCGTGGGTGCCGCGGCCGACCTCGTCCACCTCGTCGCGGACCGTGACCTTGAAGCCGAGCCGCCGGCGATCGATCTCGGCCAGCTCGACGGTGATGGTCACCGTCATGCCGACCAGCGTGGCGCCCACGTGAGCGACGTCCACGCGGGTGCCGACGGTGGCCTGGCCGGGGGCGAGGTGATCGCGCAGCGCCTCGATGGCCGTCTGCTCGATGAGCCGGATCATGTCCGGCGTGGAGAGCACGCGCAGCGGCTCGCTGCGCAGGTGGGCCGGCGTCATGTCGTCGGTGACCGTGACGGCGCGGCGGTAGGTGAGCCCGACGGCGAGCGGCGTGGGGGCGGAGTCGGTCATGGCCTCCCTCAGGCGAGTAGCATGCGGGCCGGCTGCAGTGTCCGGTTGAAGGGATGCAGAACGAGCCCGAGGATCTCGAGAGTGACGGCGCCGAGCAGCGCCTCGTCACGGGGCTCACCGAGAATCACCGGCGTCGTACCCTCGCCCTGCGGCAGCCGGAGGTAACACTCGGACACGTCACGCTCAACCTGGGTACCGTCAGCGAGCACGAATGTCAGGCGGCGGCGAGCCGTGAGCCCGATCGCGCGCCAGGCCTCCAATGGCAGCAGGCTGTACTTGGCTCCGCTGTCCACGAGGAACCCCACGGTGCGCGACAGGCCGGTCGGTCCCGTCACGACACCCTCGACGTAGGTCAGTCCCATTGATCGACCATTGTACTGGCCGCCGCGCTGCTGCGAGCGTCTGATCGTGTCGACGCTCACTCCCGGTAGTCGAGGCCGGCGGCAGCGAACTTCGGCCGGAACTCCGGGCGCATCAGGAACGCGACGAAGCCGCGGGCCAGCTCCGGCGCCGCGCTCTTGGCGGCGACGCCGGCCGAGTAGATCGTGAGCTTCTGCAGCGCCTTGGGCAGCGGGCCCACCAGCGTCACGCCCTTGACCGGCATGATCTCGCTGATCTGGTGCGCGACCAGCTCGACCTCGCCCCTGGCCACCAGCTCGGCCGGGTAGCCGCCGGGCACCAGGCGGGTCTTGGCCCTGACCTGCTCGGCGATGCCGAGGCGCTGCAGCACCGACGCGAAGTGGATGCCGCTCGTCGCGCCCTGGGCCGGGTCCACGTAGGTGATCGACGTCGCGGCGAGCAGCGTCTGCTTGAGCGCCTCGGGCGTCGAGATGTCGGGACGGGGGGCGCCCTCGCGGACGCCGATGCCCATCGCGGTGCGCGCGATGTCGCTGCGACTGCCGGCCACCACGCTGCCGTCCTTCATCGCCGCCTCGATCGCGGTGTCGGACAGGACGACGACGTCGGTCGGCTCGGCGGCCAGCGTCTTGCGTACGAGGCCGACGGGGCCGTACGTCGCGACGACCTTGTTGGCGGTCTCCTTCTCGTAGGCCGCGACCAGGTCGCGCACCACCGCCTGCACCGCGCCCGCGCTCGCCAGGCGCAGCTCGCTCGCCCATGCCGGCGCCGCGCCCGTCGCCGCCAGCAGCAGCGCGGCGGCGGCCAGCCACCGCGCGGTCCTCGTCATCCTCACGCTCATCGCGTCGCCTCCCGGGCGGCCGGCTGGCCGCGCCCCTGTCGTCGCCCGGAACGGCGGCGATGTCAAGCGGCCGGGCGCGAAAGCGCTTGACGACGGCGGCGGCACGAGGGCAAGGTGGTCTGGCACACCTCGCTGGCGCTCGACTCGGCGCAGCGGCTGGCCGCGCGCTTCGAGCAGCTCTACCCGGGCGTGAAGGTCGAGGTCAACCGCACCGGGTCCGAGCGAATACTACAGAGGGTGCTGCAGGAGCTGGCGGCCGGCATCAAGAACGCCGACGTCATCAACACCTCCGACACCGGCCACTACGTCCTGCTCAGGCGCAAGGGACTGCTCGCGCGCTACGCGCCCGCCGGCGCCGAGCGCTTCCCGAGCGTGTTCCGCGATCCCGACGGCGTCACGTGGGGCTGGCGCGCGTTTCCGCTGGTGGTGCCCTACAACACGAAGCTGGTGCCGCCGGCGGAGGCGCCCAGGGTCTGGAAGGACCTGCTCGACCCGAAGTGGAAGGACCGGCTCGTGATCGCCCATCCGGGGTACGCCGGCTCCGTCGTCACCCAGATCATCGCGCTCGAGCACCTCTACGGCTGGGACTACTGGGCGCAGCTGGCCCGCAACAAGCCGATGCTGGTGCAGTCCATCCACGATCCGGGCCGCACGGTGGTCTCCGGCGAGCGCGCCGCCGGCGTCAACGGCGCCGACTACGGCTTTCTCTGGAGCGAGCGGCACAAGGGCAGCCCGGTGGCGGCCGCCTATCCGCGCGACGGCGTGGTGCTGATCTTCTCGCCGACAACGATCACCAGCTTCGCGCCGCACCCGAACGCCGCCCGCCGAGGGGCTCTACGTCGCCCATCCCGACGTGACGTACCCGCCCGGCCGGCCGAAGCTGTCGGACCTCAAGGTCCTCACGGTCGATCCGGACGAGATCGACCGGCGCGCCGACGAGGTGAAGAAGAAGTTCGTCGAGCTGTTCGGCGCCTAGCCTAGCCCGCCGCCGCCGCGTCCGCGTACACCGCGGCGCGGTGACTGTCCGGCAGGAACGCGTAAACCATGTCGCGCCCGGCGTCGAAGGCGAGCGTGTGGGCGCCGCGCTCGGTCGTGACGGTCTGCAGCCGGCGCCACGAGCCGGCGTCGAGCACCTCGATGACGCCGGGGTCGCCGATGGCGACGTAGAGGTGGCCCAGCCGCGCGTTGAAGAAGATGACGTCGGGCGTGCCGCCGAGCGTCGCCCGCGTGGTGGCGGTGAAGGTCTCCAGATCCACCTCCACCAGCGCGCCGGCGTCGCAGGCGCAGAACAACCGGCGGCGGACCGGATCGAGGTCGAGGCCGTGGGGGCCGTCGGCCGGGATCTCGATCGTGCGCGTCACCACGCGCGCGCCGGCGTCGATCACCTGGATCCACGGCGGCGCCATGACGTTGACGTGGAAGGCGCCGGCGGCGGCGTCGAACACCGCCCAGCGCGTGCGGCCGGCGACCGGCACCTGCTCGACGACGGTGCCGCGCGCCACGTCCACCAGCGTGGCGGTGAACGACTCCGGGCGCGCGGGATCGCCGACGTTGGCGGCCAGCAGCAGGTCGCGGCCGGGATCGTAGGCCAGGCCGTTGGGGCGGACGCCGACGGGCACGCGGGCCAGCGGCACCGACTCCTCGCCGGCGGCGAAGATCGCCACGGTGTCCTCGCCGCGGTTGGAGGTGAAGACGCGGTCGCGCTCCTCGCTCACGAGCGCGCCGGCGACCGCCGTCAGCTTCTCGATCGAGCCGGTGTAGCGCTGGGTGCCGGTGTCGATGACGTCCACCGCGTCGTTCGCGGTGTGGGCGACGTAGAGCCGCTGCCGCCGCTCGTGGACGGCGGCGTGATCGAAGCCGCCGGGGCCGCGGTGCGGCGGCAGCTCGACGTGCCCGGTCAGGCGGAGCGCCATGGTGTCAGGCGATCTTGATGACGCCGTCGTCCACGCGCTTGAAGCGGTCGGCCACCTGCGGGTCGTGGCCGGCCACGATGAGCTTCTCGGCGCCGGCCAGCTCGTGGATGGTCTCGAACGCCGTGAGCATCTCCGGCAGGCTGGTGATGATCTGCACGGGCTGGCGCGTCTCGACGTTGTGGTAGAAGTGCGAGGCGTCGGAGGTCAGCACGACGGTGCCGCGCGCGGTCTTCACGCTGACGATCTGCAGCCCGGCGGTGTGGCCGCCGACGCGGTGCACGTGCAGGCCGGGCAGGATCTCGCGATCGCCGCTCACGACGCGGATCTTGTTGCCGTAGTTCAGCGTCACCAGCCGGGCCAGCGCGTCCACGTTGGCCGAGCCGCGGAAGGCCGGCGTGCTGCCGAACGGTCCCGTCCAGAACGCGATCTCCTCGCCCTGGATCCAGAACTGCGTCTCCGGGAACAGACTGTGGCCGGCCCAGTGGTCGTAGTGCAGGTGAGTGATGAGCGCCATCGGCACGTCGCCGCGCTTCACGCCGGCGCGCTCGACCATCGTCGCCGGGCTCACGTAGTTGCGGATGTGGCGCGCTCGCGCGTCGTCCTCCAGGAAGCCCGTGTCCACCAGCACCGGGTGCGGGCCGCCGAGGATGAGCCACACGAAGTAGTGCAGCGTCAGCGGATCGTGGGACGACTCTCGGTAGAAGAACTGGCACTTCGTGGTGTCGCGCTCGGCGTACTTGAGGGCGTAGACCTCGTACATGAGCCACCTCGCTGGCGCCCGAGTGTACCCCCGGCGCCGGCCTAATGCTCGTGGCCGACGGCCTTCGCCAGCTCGGCGGCCGGCACGATGCGACCGTGCAGCGGCAGGATGCGGTCGGCGTCCATGCCCAGGCGCTTCAGGTTGTCCACGAGGTTGAGGCTGAAGTTGAGCGGCCGGGCCGGCGGCGCGCCGGGCGGCAGCGGCGTGAAGACGTCGGCCTCGACCAGCAGCTTCTCCTTCGGCAGCCACGCCATCAGCAGCCCGTCGTCGTGGGCGTTGCCGGCGATGTGGTGCAGCTCGATCGTCCGCGTGCCGTCGCTGAGCACCCGGCGGTCGCGGACGCCTTCCACGACCGCGGCGCGTCCCGACTTCGCCAGGTGATCCGGGCGCACGGTGGCCGGCGTCGCCAGCGCGCGCTCGAAGTACGCGCGGTTGATCTCGTGGGTGACGATCGTGGCGCCCTCGCCGGCCGCCGCCCGCAGCCCGCCGGCGTGGTCGAAGTGGTGGTGGCTGTTCACGACGTAGCGCACGGGCTTGCCGGGCGCCAGCCCGCGCGCCTCGGCCAGCACGGCCAGGGCGCGCTCGTCGTTGAGCGGGCTCTCGACGACGACCAGGTGATCCTTCATCTCGATCACGACGCTGTGGTGCGTGCCGCCGCTGACGTACCAGACGCCGTCGGCGACCATCTGCGTCGCCACCCGCGCGTAGGGCGCCGGCGTCTGGCGCACGCCGTCGGGGACGCCGACGCTGACCGGCACGTTCGGCCGCACGCCGGTGACCGTCACGTCGAGCGCGGGGAAGCCGCCGGCCGTCTGGCGGATGCGCGCGGGGAACTTCACGCCGCCGTAGTCCTTGTAGTCGGCGTAGGCGAACTCGACCGGCATGTCGCCGAGCACGGGACTCGGCAGCACCGCCTCGACGCGCTCGATCAGGTTCTGCGGATCGATCACGGCCTTGACCGGGATCCGGTTGGGCAGCGTGAAGGCGATGACGCGCCCCTGCTTGACGGCGCTGGCGGCCAGGGCGGCCCTGATCACCCCGTGGGGACTGGCCCAGAGCTGCAGCTGGCGCTCGAGCAGCGCGATCGGCGCCGGGATCTCCGCGTTCTCGGAGACGTTCCAGGCGTGCTCGCCGCTCAGCACGAAGACCTGGCGGAGCTCGCCGACGACCGGCAGGCCGCCGCCGCGCGGCGGATCCTCGGCGCGCGCCCGCAGCCACTCCTCGCGCAGCGCCGCGTTCTCGTAGTCGAGCGTGCGCGTGAGGCTCCTGACGGTGAAGCGCGGCCACGGTGTGCCGGGCGCCGCGCTCTGGCCGACCGCGAACTGCGCGCCGGTGGCCGTGTACTCCACCGACTTCAGCGCCGGGGCGCCGAGGGCGTGGGCGACGGCCTCGACGCCGGCGCGGCCGTCCTGGGCGCGCGCGGCGAGGGGCGCGCTCAGGGCGAGCGCGGCGAGCAAGCCGGCGACGATGCGCATGCGGGCCTCCGGGGAGCGGCAGTCGGGCGGCGGCATGCTAGCAGCCGAAGCTGGGCCTTCGCAAACGCGGTACAGTGCGCCGGAGCGCCCCGCCTGGCCGGGGCCCGAAAGGAGCGCCCCCGTGAGCACACCGAAGGCCGCCACGTCCGCGCGTGAGGAAGTCCGCAAGATCGCCCCCAAGCTCATCGACATGACGGAGAAGGTCGTGTACGGCGACGTCTGGGAGCGGCCCGGCCTGTCCAAGCGCGATCGCAGCCTCATCACCGTCGCCGCGCTCATCGCGATGTACCGGGGCGACCAGCTGGCCGGTCACCTCGAGCGCGCGCTGGCCAACGGCGTCACGAAGGAGGAGATCGGCGAGGTCATCACGCACATGGCGCTCTACGCGGGCTGGCCCACGGCCATGAGCGCGGGCCGCATCGCGCGCCGGGTGTTCGAGGAGGCCAAGTGATGAAAGTCGGGTTCATCGGGCTCGGCACCATGGGCCGCCACATGGCGGCCAATCTCCAGAAGGCGGGCCACGAGCTGGTCGTGCACGACGTCCGCCGCGAGGCGGCCGAGCCGCACGTCAAGAACGGCGCGCGCTGGGCGGACTCGCCGCGCGCGGTGGCCGAGGCCGTCGACGTCGTCTTCACCTCGCTGCCGGGCCCGGTGGAGGTCGAGGCCGTCGCGCTCGACGAGAAGCAGGGCCTGCTGAGCGGCCTCGGCGCTGGCAAGGCGTACCTCGATCTGTCCACGAACTCGCCGACCGTCGTGCGCAAGCTGCACGCGATCTTCAAGGCGAGGGGCGTGGACATGCTGGACGCGCCGGTGAGCGGCGGGCCCCGGGGCGCCGAGTCGCGGCGGCTGGCGCTGTGGGTCGGCGGCGACGAGGCCGCCTTCAGGCGGCTCAAGCCGGTGCTCGACGCCATCGGCGACCAGGCCTACTACGTCGGCCCGATCGGCGCCGGCTCGATCGCCAAGCTCGTTCACAACTGCGCCGGCTACGTCGTGCAGACGGCGCTGGCCG
>DASSLH010000648.1:0-6414 GCA_035689625.1 Candidatus Methylomirabilota bacterium
CCGCTATGGCCAGACCTGCACGTAGCACGCGCGCTGGCGCTCGGAGACGCCGCCGAAGTGCTTGTCGTACTCCGCGCGCAGGAAGACGAAGTGCTCGGAGGCCAGGAAGCGCTGCAGCGTGTCCTCGCTCTCGAACTCGTAGACCGCGACGTACTGGTAGCGGTCCTCGGGCTGGGTGGCCCGGTAGCGCCGCGCGCTGACCACGCCCGGGAACTTGAAGACGTCGCGCACGTGCTCGTGGTTGTACCACTCGTTGAACGCCTTCTCGCGGTCGGGCGTGATGGTGGCCTTCACGGTGAGCAGCGCGGTCGACATGGCGAGTCTCCTCGAAGGCCGGCGGCCGGACACGCGGTCCGGCCGCCGGCGCAGTCGCGGCTCAGGACTTCGAGAGCGCGGCGATGATCGCCCGGCAGAACGCGGGCAGGTCGTCGGGCTTGCGGGACGTGATGAGGTTGCCGTCCACCACGACCTCGGCGTCCTGCCAGTCGGCGCCGGCCGCCTTGAGGTCGTCCTTGATGGAGAAGAACGAGGTCGCCTTGCGGCCCTTGAGGATGTTGGCCGAGACGAGCATCCAGCCGGCGTGGCAGATGGCGGCCACCACCTTGCCCTGCTGGGCGGCCTCGCGCACGAGCCCGACCATCCCCTCGTGGCGGCGCATCATATCCGGCGCGTAGCCGCCCGGCACGATGACCGCGTCGAACTCGACGGCCTTGACCTGGTCGGCCTGCACGTCCACGGTGACCGGGTAGCCGTGCTTGGAGGTGTAGGACTTGGCGCCGCCGGCGCCGATCACCCTCACCTCGGCGCCCTCTTCCTTGAGCCGGTAGTAGGGCACCCAGAGCTCCATCTCCTGGTACATGTTCTCGGCGAGGATCGCGATTCGCTTGCCCTGGAGCTTCATCGTTCCTCCTTCAGACTTTGCATGAAGTTCTTCGCGAGACAGATCGCCAGTCTATCACGCGCCCGGATCGGCCACGAGCCGGGCGGCCGCGATGCCGGCCAGCGCGCACGCCTCGTCCTTGTCCGACACGTCGCCCGAGATGCCGACCGCGCCGATGACGGCGCCACCGCCGTCGCGGATGAGCACGCCGCCCGCCGCCGGGACCACGCGGCCCTCGGACATCGCGTTGAGCGCGGCGAAGAACGCCTGCTGCTGCGGTCCCTGCTCGGCCACGCGCTTGGCCAGCGTGCGCGAGCCAAGCCCCATGCCGAGCGCGCCCCACGCCTTGCCGACCGCGATCTGCGGCCGCACGATGCCGCTGCCGTCCTCGCGCGCGAGGGCCTTGAGGTGGCCGCCGGCGTCGAGCACGGCCACCGTCAGCGGCGCCAGGCCGAGCGCGCGGCCCTTCTCGAGCGCGGACTGCACGATCGTCGTCGCCTGCGCGAGCGTGAGGCTCATGCGGCCAGCACCTCCTGCAGCCAATCCCACATGTACGCGACCCCGATGGAGACGTTGTCCACCTGGCAGTGGTGGTAGCCGCCCTCCTCGCGCGTGAAGATCTTGAACGTCTTGCGCGAGGAGCCGACGGCGTCGAAGCAGGTCTGGGCGGTGGCGAGCGGGATCTGCTCGTCGCCCTCGCCGTGCACGAGCAGGAACGGGCAGCGGATCCGCTGCACCGCGCCGTCGAGGCGGAAGCCCTCCAGCGCCTTCAGCGCCTCGGCCGGCGTGCCCACCCCGAACGTCCACAGCAGGTGCTGCCAGGGCACCGACAGCGCCATCGTCTCGCCGCGGGCCAGGCGCTCGAGACGATCCTTCCAGACGGCGTGATAGTCCCACTGCGCGCCCCAGGCGATGCAGGCGGCGAAGCGCGGCTCGAAGGCGGCCGCCCGCGGCGCGTAGTAGCCGCCCAGGCTCAGCGCCATGACGCCGATGCGCCGCGGATCGATCTCCGGCCGGCCCGCCAGGTACTCCAGCGCGGCCGTGGCGTAGCGCTCGGTCTGGTGGTGCAGCGGCAGCTTGCGGAAGCGGATCGCCTCGCCGTTGCCGGGCCCGTCCACCAGCAGGCAGGCGATGCCGCGCGCGACGAGATCGGGCACGCCCTTGAAGTACTGGATCTCCTTCGTCACGTCGAAGCCGTCGAAGAACACCAGCGCGGGGGCGCGGCCGGCACCGCCCTCGGCGTGGACATAGAGCGCCGGCAGGCTGGCGCCCTCGTACGGCACCTCCACCGACTCGATGCGAGGCCGCCGCAGCCGTGCGGCGGCGTCGCGGAAGCACTCCACGCCGAGCCGGTAGGCGGCCAGGCCCTCTGCGCCCTTGGGCTGCAGGAAGCGCTCGCCGATGTGATAGTAGTGCGCCGCGCGCAGGAGGAAGGCGGCGGCGCTGGCGTCGAAGCCGGCCCGGGCCCGCTCGCGGCCGCGCGCCTCGACGCCCTCGGCCATGCGCGTCCATTCCTGCCACCAGGCGTGGTCGTCGCCGACCCGGTCCCGCAGGCGCAGGCCGACCCGGTGGACCTCGCCGATCTCGCCCCCGCCCCAGGGGGCCCCACCCAGCGGCAGGAGCATGCCGTGCGACCAGCGGTAACTGTCCGGGAAGTAGCTGAAGGCGAGGTCGTCGGACGCCATGGTGGGCGCTAGGGTACCCCACCCTTGACAGGTTGCACACGCTGAGTCTACTGTCCGGCAGTCCCGGCGTTCAGGACATCACGTCGCCCCGTCAAGGGAGGTCACACATGGTCCGCACTCGCCCCGAGGAGTCCACGTCTCGCCGTGATTTCCTGAAGGTCGCCGCGGTCGGCGCCGCCGGCGCCACCGTGGGCGCCGGCTGGCGGCCGCGCAAGGCCGGCGCCAAGCCCGCCCAGATCACGTTCCTGCGCGAGAGCTCGTACGTGAAGGAGTTCGACGAGCACTTCACCAAGGTGCTGATCCCGGCCTACCAGAAGGAGACCGGCATCAAGCTCAACTACGAGATCGTCGCCGCCGGCGGCTCGGTGGTGCCGCGCCTGGTGTCGATCGTGGAGAGCAAGGCCCCCGTGGACGCGGCCTGGGTGCAGCAGGAGTGGCTCTATCGCGAGGCGCTGCTCGACGTCTCCGACATCGCCGAGGAGATCGGCAAACAGCAGGGCGGCTGGTATCCGGAGATCAAGAACCTGTCGGTGTGGGAGGGCAAGTGGAAGTCGGTGCCCTTCGGCAACATCGGCCAGACGATGGTCTACCGCCGGGACTGGTTCGATCAGGCCGGCTTCACCTCGTTCCCCGACACGTGGGAGCAGTTCCTGGAGGCGGGCACCAAGCTCAAGAAGGCCGGGCACCCGTTCGGCATGTCCATGGGCCACGGCTACGCCGACAACAACTCCTGGCTGCTGCCGCTGCTCTGGTCCCACGGCGGCGAGGTCGTCGCCAAGGACGGCAAGACGATCCACCTCGACTCCAACGAGACGGCGCGCGCGGTGGACTACGCGCGCAAGCTCTACAAGGACGCCTGCCTCGACGACTGCGTGGGCTGGCTGGACATCCACAACAACAAGGCGTTCCTCACCAGCCAGATCTCGTGCACGAACAACGCGGCGAGCATCCTGATCTCCGCCAAGCGCGACCTGCCGGACATGGGCAAGGTCATCGATCATGCGCTGAACCCGAAGGGCGCGAAGGGACGCTTCCACAGCCTGGTGCCGGTGACCCACGGCGTCTTCAAGCACACGCCGGATCCCGAGGCCGCCAAGCACTTCCTGCGCTGGCTGATGGACGCCAAGCAGGTGGCGAACTGGTACCGGTCCGCGCAGATGTACCACGCGCCGTTCCTGCACGCCTACGACAAGGACCCCGAGTGGGACAAGGAGCCGCGCTTCAGGGCCGACCTGAAGGTGCTGGAGACCGGCCGGCTGGTGAACTGGCCCGCGCCGGCGGACCACAAGGCCGGCGAGGTCGTCAGCAAGTGGGTCGTCATCGACATGTTCGCCAAGGCCTGCACCGGCGCGCCCACCAAGCAGGTCATCGCCGAGGCCGTCACGGCGCTCAGGCAGATCTACGGGTAGCCGGGAGGGAGCCCGGTGAGCGTCAACCCGGCCTTCGAGGCAGCACGGCCTGCGCCACAGGCCGTGCTCGGCGGCCGCTCGCTGAGGTTCCGCGAGTGGCTGGAGCGAGAGGCGGTGTTCAGCTGGATCATGCTGACGCCGCCGCTGCTGTTCCTGGTGGCGTTCCTCGGCTATCCGTTCCTGTATGGCGTCTATCTCGGCTTCGTGAACCGCCAGGTCGCGCAGGCCTCGATCTTCGTGGGCCTCGGCAACTTCGACAAGCTCTGGAACGACCCGATCTTCTGGCAGGCCGTCTGGAACACGTTCAAGTTCACCGGTGCCGCCACCGTGCTCAAGCTGGCCGGCGGGCTGGGCATGGCGCTGGTGATGCACCAGAACTTCCGGCTCAAGGGCGTCACCCGCGCGGTCCTGCTGCTGCCCTTCATCGTGCCGACCGTGCTGAGCACGGTGGCCTGGCAGTGGATCTTCGATCCGGGCATGGGTCTCATCAACCGGGTGCTCGTCTTCTCCGGGCTCGTCACCCAGGGGCCGTCGTGGCTGGGCAATCCCACGCTGGCAATGGTCTCGGTCATCCTGGTGAACACCTGGCGCGGCCTGCCGTTCTTCGGCATCACGATCCTGGCCGGGCTGCAGACGATTCCGACCGAACTGATGGAGACGGCGACCATCGATGGCGCCGGCTCGTGGGGCCGCTTCCGCTACGTCACGCTGCCGCTGCTGATGCCGGTGATCTTCATCGTCACGACGTTCTCCATCATCTTCACGTTCTTCGACTTCCAGCTCGTCTACGTGCTCACCGGCGGCGGGCCGGCCAACGCCACCCACCTGATGGCGACCTACGCCTACAGCATCAGCATGGGCGGCGGGCAGCTGGGCCTGGGCTCGGCCGCCGCGCTCGCCATGGTGCCGGTGCTGGGCATTGTGCTGCTGCTGATGAGCTCCTACGTCAGGAGGGCGTGAGGTGGTCGGCGAGCTGACCTGGAACCGCCGTCTCCTCGGCCTGTGGCTGCCGTTGACGGCACTGATCGTGTTTGCCCTCTTCCCGTTCGCCTGGATGGCCGCCACCTCGCTGAAGGCGAACGCCGAGCTCTACGACCCGAAGTCCAATCCGCTGTGGGTCCAGCATCCCTCGCTGGTGCACTACATCGGCCTGATCCGCGAGTCGAACTTCCTGCTCTGGATCGTCAACACGATGCTGGTGGCGCTGGTGGCGACGCTGCTCTCGCTCGTGCTCGGCGTGATGCTCGCCTACCCGCTGGCCCGGATGCGCTTTCCCGCCTCCGGGCTGCTGGCGATCAGCGTGGCCGTGGCCTACCTCGTTCCCCAGACGCTGCTGTTCGTGCCGATGGCGGACCTCATCAACCGCATGAAGCTCGGCGACAGCCTCAGCGCCGTGATGCTGACGTATCCGACGCTGCTGGTGCCGTTCAGCGCCTGGCTGCTCATCGGCTACTTCAAGACGGTGCCCAAGGAGCTGGAGGAGGCCGCGCTCATCGACGGCGCCAGCCGCTGGCGCGCGATGACCCGGGTGATCCTGCCGCTGTGCACTCCGGGCTTCCTGTCGGCCGGCATCTTCGCCTTCACCCTGTCGCAGAACGAGTTCCTCTACGCGCTGCTGTTCCTCAATACCTCCACGATCCGCACCGTGCCGGTCGGCATCACCGGCGAGCTGATCCGCGGCGACGCCTTCTACTGGGGCCAGCTGATGGCCGCGGCGTTCCTGGGCTCGCTGCCGGTCGTGCTGATCTACTCCTTCTTCGTGAAGTACTACGTCGCCGGCCTCACCGCCGGCTCCGTCAAGGGCTGAGGCGGGACGTCCAGCCGCTCGGCCTCAGCTTCGTGAAGTGATATCTCGGCCGCCGGGCACTCGCGCGAGCGCTTCACGGTGAACGGCGTGCGCTTCGCCTACTCGGACTTCGTGGTGACGTGCGGCTTCAACAACACGGACCTGATCCTCAAGCTCGAAGTCGCGCGCTAGGGCGTGCGGCGGAACACCGACGGCGCCCGGCTCTCGTAGACGACGCGCCGGCCGTCGGGATGCGTGAAGCCCAGCCGCGTGGCGTGCAGGCAGACGCGCTTGAAGGGATCGCGGCGGCTGCCGTAGGCGCGGTCGCCGGTGAGCGGGTGGCCGAGCGCGGCCAGCTGCGCCCGGATCTGGCCGCGGCGGCCGGTGACGAGCTTCAGCTCCAGCAGCGTGGCGTCGGCGAAGCGCTCCAGCACGCGATAGCGCGTGATGGCCTCGCGGCCGCGGTCGGCGGCGCGCGTGGTCCGCACGCGCAGCGAGCGGTCCTCGACCAGCCGCGAGCTCAGCGTGCCCTCGTCCTGTCGCACCACGCCGTCCACCCGCGCCTGGTAGAGCCGCTCCGGCATGCGGGCCTGGAACTGCCGCTGCAGCATCGCCTTGACCGCCGGCGACTTCGCGAAGACGAGCAGGCCCGAC
>DASSLH010000649.1:0-5639 GCA_035689625.1 Candidatus Methylomirabilota bacterium
CAGCGCGATGATCGCCTCGATCTCGGTGGGGGTCAGGCCCGACATCACCTCGTCAAGCAGCAGCAGCTCGGGGCCGGTGGCCAGCCCCCGCGCCACCGCCAGGCGCTTGCGGTCGGGCAGCGTCAGCTCGCGGGCCGGCGCGTCACGCCGCGCGGCCAGGCCGACGAACTCCAGCACCTCCAGCGCCCGCCGGCGTGCGGCCGCCACCTCGTCGGTGCGGTTGAAGGCGCCGATCATCACGTTCTCGAGCACGGTGAGGTTCACGAATGGCTGCACGATCTGGAAGGTGCGCGCCAGGCCGCGCCGGCAGATCGCGTGGGGCCTGACGCCGACGACGGAGACGCCCTTGAAATGGATCGCGCCCTGGGTCGGCGCGTGGAAGCCCGACAACAGGTGGAAGACGGTGGTCTTGCCGGCGCCGTTGGGACCGATGAGACCCACGATCTCGCCGGCGTCCACGTCCAGCGTGAAGCGGCTGACTGCGGTGAGGCCGCCGAAGCGCTTGGTGACGCCATCGGCGTGCAGCAGCATCAGGCGCGCCGCCGGCGGAGCCAGCCCATGAGGCCGTTGGGCAGGAACGAGATCACCAGGATCAGCACGGCGCCGTAGACCATGACGTCGACGCCGGCGCGGCCGCGGATCGCCGCGCGCGAGAGCTCGGAGATCGGCGTGAGGACGAAGGCGCCGACGAGCGGACCGAGCACGGTGCCGGCGCCGCCCACGATCGCCTGCAGCAGCCCCTGGATGGACACGGCGGGGCCGAAGGTGATGCTGGGATCGATGTAGGCGAAGTACTGCGCGTAGAACGTGCCGCCCAGTGCGGTGAGAAACGACGAGACGGCCATCGCCCGCAGCTTCATGCCCAGCGCGTCGACGCCGGCCGCCTCGGCGGCGTCCTCGTTCTCGCGGATGGCGCGCAGCGAGTAGCCGAGCCGGCTGCGCTCGATGCGGCGGGTGACCCACAGCGCGCCGAGGGCCATGGCCAGGATGGCGTAGTAGTAGGGCAGCTTGCCGCCGAACACGAACTGGGCCGGCGCCGCCACGCGGTTGGGGATCACCAGGCCCAGCGAGGAGCCGACGGCCTTCGTGTTCACGGCGACGACCCGCAGCATCTCGGCGAAGGCCAGCGTCACCAGCGAGAAGTACGGCCCGCGCAGCCCGTAGCGGAACGAGAGGTAGCCCGCGAAGAGCCCGAAGGCCATCGCCAGCAGGCCGCCGGCCAGCATCCCGAGCCACGGCGTGAGACCGAGGTGGAGGAACAGCAGCGTGGAGGTGTAGGCGCCGATGCCGAAGAAGGCGGCGTGGCCGAACGAGAACTGCCCGGCGTAGCCGCCCAGGATGTTCCAGTCCGCGCCGAGGTCGCCGAACAGCAGCACGCTGATGAGCACCTCGAGGAAGTAGGGCGGCAGGAAGGGCGGGACGACGAGCAGCAGGCCGAGCGCCAGCCCGCCGGCGATCTCAGCGGCCACGCCCACCGCCGAACAGCCCGGCCGGCCGGAACAGCAGCACCAGCACGAACAGCGCGAAGACCACCAGCAGCTTGAGCGAGCCGGGCAGCAGCGTGGCGCCCAGCGACTCGGCCAGCCCCACGATGAAGCCGCCGACCAGCGCGCCCACGAAGTTGCCCATGCCGCCCAGCACCACGACGACGAACGCCATGATGTTGAACGAATCGCCCACGTCGGGCGCCACGTAGAAGAACGGCGTGACCAGCGCGCCGGCCACCGCCGCGCAGCCGGCGCCGATGCCAAAGGCGACGGCGCGGATGCGGCCGACGTCGATGCCCATGAGCATCGCGCCCTCCGGCTCCTCGGCCAGCGCGCGGATGGCCTTGCCCACGTCGGTCACGCGCAGGAACGCGAACAGGGCCAGCGCCATGACGACGGCTCCGCCGCAGGCGATCAGCCGCGGCACCTCGACCAGCGCCTCGCCCATCACGAACGAGGCGCCGGCGTAGGCCGGACGCACGGTGCGGAAGTCCCCCTGCCAGAGCACCAGGGCCAGGTTCTCGAGGAAGAGCGCCAGTCCCAGCGTGAGCAGCAGCTGGTTGTGCTCGGCGGCGAGGCGGTTGGGCTCGATGACGACGCGCTGGATCAGCATGCCGAGCAGGAAGAACGCCGGCCCGGTGACGACGATCGACAGGTAGGGATCGAGCCCGAGCAGCGTGAACAGCCAGTAGGTGGCGTACATCGCCAGCATCATCACCGCGCCGTGGGCGAAGTTGATGATGCGCAGCACGCCGAAGATCAGCGACAGCCCGGAGGCGACGAGCCCGTACACGCCTCCCAGCAGGACGCCGCTGACGACGGCCTGCAGGAAAAGGTCGAAGGTCACCTCAGGGGGCTAGCCGTGCCACTTGGGGACGGGGAAGACGGGCCTGGCCTCGGCGAAGCGCGCGGGGCCGACGACGACCGGCTTGCCGTTCTGGACCTGCAGCAGCGCCGGCGTCGCGTTGACGTTCTCGCCGGTGTCGTCGAACTTGATCGCGTCCTGCGGCAGGATGTGATCGGCCAGGTTGGTCCGGGCCAGGGCGTCGCGCAGCTTGTCGCGGTCGGCCGAGCCGGCGCGCTCCAGCGCGTCCTTCAACACGTGGATGACCGCGTAGGCTTGCACGCCGTGCGAGGTCAGCGTGGAGCTGAAGCGCTTCTCGTAGGCGGCGAACACGGCCCTGGCCTTCGGCGACTGCGGGTTGTGCCAGTAGTTGCCGTCGAAGAGCTGATCGGTCAGCTCGCGGTTGTCGGCGATGAACTTGGGGTTGGAATAGGCGGCGTTGGCCAGGCCCACCAGCGCGTTCACGCCGATGCGCAGCTTGGCCGCCGTCTCGGCGATGACCTTGGAGTCGCCGTAGTAGCCGCTGATCACCAGCAGGTCGGGCTTGGAGGCCTTCACCTTCGACAGCTCGGCGGTGAAGTCCGGCGACTTGATGCTGTAAGGGATGCGCTGGACCACCGTGTAGCCGAGCTTGCCGCCGAAGGCCTCGACGTGGTTGCCCATCGTGGTGCCGAAGTTGCCGTCCTCGTGCATCACGGCCACGCGCTTCAAGGCGAGGTTGGCGCCCTTGGCCATCTCGGCCAGGTTGTTCATGGTCAGGGTGGCCATCGCCTTGCCGTTGGGCTGCACGCGGAAGACGTACTTGAGGCCGCCCTCGGTGAGGTTGTCGGCGACGGCCGCCAGCAGCATGAATGGCGTCTTGTTCTTCTCGGTGATCTGCCGCACCGAGTACGCCACCAGGCTCGAGAACGGCCCGATCAGCGCGGCCACGCCCTGGTCGATCAGGCGGGCCGCCTCCGAGTTGCCGAGCTCGACCTTCTGCTGCGTGTCGCCGGGCAGCAGGGTCAGCTTCGCGCCGCCCAGCGCCTTCACGCCGCCGGCGCCGTTGATCTCGTCCACGGCCAGCTGCAGGCCGTTGAGGGAGAGCTGCGCCTCGAAGGCGAGCGGACCGGTCACCGGCAGGATGTAGCCGAGCTTGACCTCTTTGCCCTGGGCCCGCGCGACACCCGGCACGGCGGCGAGCGCGGCGGCGGCGCCGGTGGTCTTGAGAAACGCGCGACGGTTCATGAAACCCTCCCTGCCCCGCGGGGCGCGGTCAGGCTACACTTGCGGCGAGCGAGGTGTCAAACACGATGGCCGACCTCACGGAAGCCCAGGTGCGCGCGCTGGCCCAGGCGCTCGACCTGCCGCTGAGCGACGACGACGCGGCCGAGGTCACGCACCGGCTCAACGCGTTCATCGACGCGCTGGCGCCGCTGACCGAGCTGCCGCCGGGCGGGCCGGAGGCGACGCCGGCGCCGATCGATCCCGACGCCGCCTAGCGGCTACTTCGGATCGAACCCGGAGGCGCCCACCCAGCCGGACTCGGAGACGTCGAGCATGACGCCGTCGGGGCCGCTGTACTTGACCTCGACGTTGCCGCCGTGGCGGCGGCCATAGCCGACGCCGAGCGCGGCGTTGACGTCGTCGCGCGGGGCGGAGCCGGCGGCGGCCAGCTTGTCGGCGATCGCCTCCAGGCTCTCGACCTGGAAGCCGAGGTGGTGGATGCCGCTCCAGCCGGCGCCGCGCTCCACGCCGGCAGCCTGGTCGTTCCTGAAGTGCAGGATGGCCAGATTCAGGTCGCCGTCGCTGAGGTAGTAGCCGGTGGCGTTGGGGCTGTTGACCTTGCCGATCTCCTTCATGCCGAACACGTCGATGTAGAACTTCGCGGTCGTGTCCACGTCCTGGGTCGAGATCGCGATGTGCTTGATCTTGGCCATGGCGCTCTCCGTCTACTTCGCCCCGTTGAGGTTGTACAGCCGCGCGCAGTTGTCCCAGAGGATCTTGGCCTTGGTCTTGTCGCTCACGCCCTCGAGCGCGACGAACTCCTCGATGGCGTGCGGGAACAATCCGTCGGAATGCGGGTAGTCGGTGGACACGACGATGTTGTCGTCGCCGACCGCCTCCACCACCTGCCTGAGCACCTTCTCGTCGGCGTCGGTGGCGACGAAGCACTGGCGGAAGAAGTACTGGCTCGGCAGCTGCGAGATCTGCACCTCGGAGCCGGGGCCGAACTTCTCCCACGCCTCGTCCAGCCGCCAGAGCCACCACGGCAGCCAGCCGCAGGTGCCCTCCAGCCAGGCGCAGCGCAGGCGCGGGTGGCGCTCCAGCACGCCGCCGGCGGCGAAGCTGGCGAAGGCCAGCATCAGCTCCATCGGGTTGCGGCCGGCCACCCCGATGACGCGCCCGTTGGGATGATCGAGATAGCGCCGTGCGATGTCGTCGGTCAGCGAGGCCTGACCGGTGGGATGAAAGCCGACCGGCACGCCCAGCTCCTCGATCGCGTCCCACAGCGGCTCGAGCTCGGGGTCGTGGATGTGACGGCCGCGGATGGGGTTCGGGTTGCCGATGACGGCGACGGCGCCCAGCTCGCGCACGGCGCGGCGCGCCTCGCGCACGGCCTCGTCCACGTCGTGGAAGGGCAGCTGGGCGGCGAACTTCAGCCGCTCGGGCGCGTGCGCGCAGAAGTCGCGCGTCCAGTCGTTGTGGGCGCGGGCCAGCGCCGCCGCGACCTTGCCGTCGAGGTCGTCGTGCATCTGCACCTGGCGCCCGCGGGTGCCGTAGATGACGGCGACGTCGATGCCCTCGATGTCCATCGCCGTCACGTGCGAGGCCGGATCGTAGCCGCGCGCGTGGGCGACCTCGTAGTGCGGGTGGCGCGCGAAGGCCCGCGTCTGTAGATGTTTGCCGACGGCGGCGGTGCGCGGCCGCTTGGACATCTCGCCGATCTCGAGGTCGCCGATCTTGATGACCGGCTGGTTGGGCGCGGTGTCGGTGCCGCGCAGGAACCTCGGCGCGAAGCGCTTGAAGGGCTCGTCCAGATAGCGCTCCCAGAGGCCGTCGGGCTCCATCGTGTGCAGGTCGCTGTCGAGCACCCTGAACCCGTGCTTCATGGCGTGGTCTCCTTGCCTCGCCGGTCGCGCAGCGCGCGCCAGACCCGCTCGGGCGTCAGCGGCAGCTCGCGCAGCCGCACACCGAGGAGCCGGGCCAGCGCGTTGCCGACCGCCGGGCTGACCGGCACCAGGCTCCCCTCGCCCGCGCCCTTGGCGCCGAAGGGGCCGCTGCCGTCGGCATTCTCCACGAACCGGCACTCCAGCGCGGGCGGGACG
>DASSLH010000650.1:0-9171 GCA_035689625.1 Candidatus Methylomirabilota bacterium
GTCGGCCGACGCGTCGGCGGCGGCCAGCGTCGCGCGGATGGCGGCGCTGCTGCCGGCCAGCGCGTGCACGGCGACCGGAGGCGGCGCCACGCCGGTGCGCTGGGCGGCGTAGAAGAGGTAGATCAGCAGCGGCTCGAGGCCGCCCATGTGATCGAGGTGGCGGTGGCTCAGGAAGACGTGGCGCAGGCTCAGCGGATCGATCTCGCTGGCCAGCAGGCGGCGCACGACGCCCAGGCCGCCGCCGACGTCCATCAGCACGCTGGTGCCCGCCGCCTGCACCAGGATCGAGGCCTGGTAACGCTCGGGATTGAGGGCGCCGCCGGTGCCGAGAAAGACCACGCGCGGGCGCGCCATCGCGCGACAGGATAGCACCCGGCCGGAAGCCGCGTGATATCCTCACGCCTACATGCACTCCCCGGGCGCCATCGCCTTCCAGATCGGCCCGCTCGTCATTCGCTGGTACGGCATCCTGATGGCGACCTCCATCGTCGTCGGCCTCTGGATCGGCCACCGCGAGGCGCGCCGCCAGGGCCTGCCGGCCGACGACTTCATCACGATCGGCCAGTGGTCGATCCTGGCGGGTCTGGCCGGTGCGCGGATCTACGAGGTCATCTTCAACTGGGACTACTACGGCCAGTTCCCGAAGAAGATCTTCGCGGTGTGGGAGGGCGGCCTGGCGATTCACGGTGGGCTCATCGTGGGGCCGCTGGTCGGCATCTGGCTGGCTCGGCGCTGGCGCGTGCCGATCCTGCGCGGGCTGGACATCGTGGGGCCGTGCTTCGCGGTCGGCCAGGCCATCGGCCGCTGGGGGAACTTCTTCAACGAGGAAGCCTTCGGCATGCCGACCGACCTGCCGTGGAAGCTCTACATCTCGCCGCCGCACCGGCCGCCGGGCTTCACGCAGTTCGAGTACTTCCACCCGACGTTCCTCTACGAGTCGCTGTGGGACCTCCTCATCTTCGTCGTGCTGCTCTTCGTGCTGCGCCCGCGGCTCAAGCGCCGGCCGGGGGGACTGTTCTTCGCCTACATCGGCCTGTACTCCATCGGCCGCTTCCTCATCGAGTCCATCCGCCTCGACAGCTTCTGGGTGGGGCCGTTCCGCGTGGCGCAGCTGGCGAGCCTGGCCGGCGTGCTCGTCGCCATGGTCGGACTGGCCTGGACCCGCCGCCGCGCCGCCTCGACCGCCGCCGCGTAGACTGGCGGCATGCGGCTGGAGCGTGTCGGTCCGTTCCTGTGGCGTATTCCGCCCGACGCCCAGCCGGGCATGCGCGTGCCCGGCCTCGTCGTCGCCGACGAGACGCTGATCGAGGCGATCCGCAGCGACGCCTCGCTGCAGCAGGTCGCCAACGGCGCCACGCTGCCCGGCATCGTCAAGGCCTCGCTCGCCATGCCGGACATCCACCAGGGCTACGGCCTGCCGGTGGGGGGCGTCGTGGCCACCGACGCCGAAGGCGGCGTCGTGAGTCCCGGGGCGATCGGCTTCGACATCAACTGCGGCGTGCGGCTGCTCCGCACGGGGCTAGAGGCGTCCGACGTCGCGCCGCGGCGGCGCGAGCTGGTGGACGCGCTCTACGGCACGATCCCCACCGGCGTCGGCGCCCGCGCGACGGTGGCGCTGGGCCCACGCGACCTCGTCGGCGTGATGCAGGACGGCGCCGCCTGGGCCGTCGCCCACGGTCACGGCGAGCGCGAAGATCTCGAGCGCATCGAGTCCGACGGCCGCTTGCCGGGCGCGCGGCCCGACGCGGTCTCGGACCACGCGCGCGAGCGCGGGATGCGCCAGCTCGGCTCGCTCGGCTCCGGCAATCACTTCATCGAGCTGCAGGTCGTCGAGGAGGTGTACGACGCGGCCGCCGCGTCGTCCATGGACATCCGCAAGGGGCAGGTGACCGTGATGATCCACACCGGCTCGCGCGGCGTCGGCCACCAGGTCTGCACGGACTATCTCAAGGTCACCGGCGCCGCGCTCAAGCGTTACGGGATCAGCGTGCCCGACCGCCAGCTGGCCTGCGCGCCCGTGGACTCGACCGAGGCCGCCGACTATCTCGGCGCGATGCGCGCGGCCGCGAACTTCGCGTTCGCCAACCGCCAGGTGCTGGCCCACGCCGTGCGCGAGGTCTTCGAGCGCGTGCTCGGACGCCCGCCCCGTGACCTCGGCCTCGGAGTCGTGTACGACGTCGCCCACAACATCGCCAAGGAGGAGGAGCACGACGTGGACGGCCGGCGGCGTCGGCTGATCGTCCATCGCAAGGGTGCCACCCGCGCCTTCCCCGGCCAGCCGGTCGTCGTGCCGGGCGACATGGGGCGCTACTCCTACCTCCTCGTCGGGACCGAGACCGCCATGCGGGAGACGTTCGGCTCCACGTGCCACGGCGCCGGCCGGCGCCTGAGCCGAACCGCGGCCGTGAAGGCGGCCCGGGGCCGCCACATCGACGAGGAGCTGGCGGCTCAGGGGGTAGTGGCCCGGGCGACCGGCCGAGACGCCCTGGCCGAGGAGATGCCCGAGGCCTACAAGGACGTCCGCGAAGTCGTGGACGTCGTTCACCGTTTCGGCATCTCGATCCGCGTGGCCCGGCTCAAGCCCATCGGCGTGATCAAGGGCTGAGGACTCCTGGGGGACAGCCTCTATACTGGGGAACCGTGAGCATCACGATCGGTCTCATCGGGTACGGCTACTGGGGGCCCAATCTCGCCCGTAACCTCGGTGAGACCCGCGACGTCACGCTGGCCGCCGTGGCCGATCGACGCCCCGACCGCCGCGAGACGGTGGCCGCCCGCCACCCCGGGGTGCGGCTCTTCGAGGATCCCGCCGAGCTGATCGCACTGTCCGACCTCGACGCCGTCGTCGTCGCGACGCCCGTCGCCACCCACTACGAGCTCGGCCTGGCGGCGCTGAAGGCGGGCAAGGACGTGCTGATCGAGAAGCCGCTGGCCTCGACCGCCGCCGAGGCCGAGATGCTGGCGGACGTGGCGCAGCGCGAGCGCCGGGTGCTGATGGTGGATCACACCTATGTGTACGCCGGCGCGGTGCGCAAGATCGCCGAGCTGGTGAACGGCGGCGAGCTGGGCGAGATCCGCTACTACGACTCGCTGCGCATCAACCTGGGCCTGTTCCAGAACGACGTCAGCGTCATCTGGGACCTCGCCATCCACGACGTGGCGCTGCTGCAGTTCCTGCTGGGCCGCCCGTTCCTCACCGTGCAGGCCACCGGCGGCTGTCACCTGGGCCAGGGACTGGAGAGCGTCGCCCACGTCACGCTGGGGCTGGACGGCGGGGCCCAGGCGCACGTCAACGTCAGCTGGATCTCGCCGGTGAAGCTGCGCCAGACGATCATCGTCGGCGACCGCAAGATGCTGCTCTACGACGACCTGGAGCCCGACGAGAAGATCAAGGTCTACGACCGCGGCGTCGTGGTGGACCAGGATCGCCCCGAGGCGCTGCGCGACTACCGGATCGGTGACATGTGGGCGCCGCGGGTGGACCGCCGCGAGGCGCTGGCCGGCGTCTGCGCTCACTTCGCCGACTGCGTGCGCACGCGGGCCCGTCCGCTGACCGGCGGCGCCGAAGGCGTGGAGAGCGTGCGGGTCCTGGAGGCGGCGCAGTGGTCGCTCCGGCACGCGGGCCAGCTCGTCAGGCTGTGAGCGATCTGAAGAAGATCGCGAGCGACGTCAGCCTCGGGCGTGACGTCGTCGTCTCCGACTTCGTGAACCTCTACGGCTGCCGCATCGGCGACGAGAGCCGGATCGGCCCGTTCGTCGAGATCCAGAAGAAGGCGGTCGTCGGCCGCCGCTGCAAGATCTCCAGCCACGCGTTCATCTGCGAGGGCGTGACGCTGGAGGACGAGGTCTTCGTCGGCCACGGCGTGACGTTCGTCAACGACCGCTATCCCCGGGCCACCACCGAGGCCGGCGCGCTGGCCGGCGACGCCGACTGGGTGTGCGAGCCGACGCTCGTCAGGCGCCGGGCGGCGATCGGCTCCGGCGCCACGATCCTGTGCGGCGTGACGATCGGCGAGGAGGCCGTCATCGGCGCCGGCGCCGTCGTCACGCGCGACGTGCCGGCGCGCACGGTGGTGGCCGGCAACCCCGCGCGAAAGATCCGCACGCTGTGAGCCGCCAGCCGTTCGTGGACCTGGCCGCGCAGTACCGCGAGATCCGCGGCGAGCTGCTGCCGCAGGTCGAGCGGCTGCTGGCCGCCGGCACCTTCATCGGCGGCGAGCCGCTGACCAGCTTCGAGTCGGCGTTCGCGGCCTTCTGCGGCGTCCCGCACGCGGTCGGCGTCGCCAATGGCACCGATGCCCTGCACCTGGCGCTGCGCGCGCTCGGCGTCGGCCCCGGCGACGACGTGCTGACCGTCCCCAACACCTTCGTGGCGACCGTCGAGGCCATCGAGCAGGCGGGCGCGCGGCCGGTGCTGGTGGACGTGCGACCGGACACGCTGCTCATGGACGTCGCCTCGCTCGACGGCGCGGTGACGCCGCGCACGCGGGCGGTCGTGCCGGTGCACCTCTACGGCGCGCTGGTGGACATCGAGCCGATCGAGCGCTGGTGCGCGAGCCGCGGCCTGCTGCTCCTGGAGGACGCCGCCCAGGCTCACGGCGCCCTGCGGGCCGGTCGTCACGCCGGCGCCTTCGGTGACGCCGCCGGCTTCAGCTTCTATCCGGCCAAGAACCTGGGCGCCGCCGGCGAGGCGGGCGCGGTGGTCACGCGCCGCGCCGACGTCGCCGAGCGCGTGGCGCGGCTGCGCGATCACGGCCAGAGCGAGCGCTATCACCACGAGATGGTCGGCTACAACAGTCGGCTCGACGCGCTGCAGGCCGCCGTGCTGGGGGTCAAGCTGCGCCGGCTGCCCGAGTGGAACGCGCGCCGCCGGGCGCTGGCCGGCATCTATCGCGAGCGCCTCGCCAAGCTCGACGGCGTGGAGGTGGTCACCCCGCCCGCCGATCCCGAGAGCCACGTCTACCATCTGTTCGTGATCCGCGTGCCCGAGCGCGATCGGCTGCGAGCGGCGCTGACGGCGCGCGGCATCGACACCGGCCTGCATTACCCCGTGCCGATCCACCTGCAGCGCGGCTGGACCCACCTGGGCTACGGCGCCAGCGACTTTCCGGCGGCCGAGGCGGCCGCCCGCACCGTGCTGAGCTTGCCGATCTATCCGCAGATGAGCGACGCCGCCGTGCACCGCGTCTGCGACGCCATCGAGACCTGCCGGTGAGCGGGAACGCCTTCGCCGGCCGGCGCGTCGTGGTGACGGGCGGCGCCGGCTTCATCGGCAGCCACCTCGTGGACGCGCTGGCCGCCGCCGGCGCCCGGGTGGGCGTGCTCGACGATTTCTCCTCGGGCCGGCGCGAGAACCTCGCGGACGTGCGCGGCGTGACGATCGTCGAGGGCGACGTCTGCGACGATCGCGCGCTGGACCGCGCGCTCGCCGGGGCCGAGATCGTCATGCACCTGGCCACGCGCTGCGTGCGCCTGTCGCTCTCCGAGCCCGAGGACGTCCACCGGGTCAACAGCCACGGCACGCTGCGGGTGCTGCTGGCGGCGCGCCGGCACGAGGTCGGCCGGGTTGTCTACGTGTCGTCCTCCGAGGTCTACGGCACCGGCGTCCGGGTGCCGATGGACGAGGAGCACCCGCTGGAGCCGACGACGATCTACGGCGCCACCAAGCTGGCCGGCGAGCTCTATGCCCAGGCCGCCACGCGCTCGTTCGGGCTGCCCACGCTGGTCGTGCGGCCGTTCAACACCTACGGGCCGCGCGCCCACTTCGAGGGCGTCTACGGCGAGGTGATCCCGCGCTTCACCGTGCGGCTGCTCAACGGCCGCCGGCCGGTGATCTTCGGTGACGGCGCCCAGACGCGCGACTTCACGTACGTCGCCGACACGGTGCGCGGGATCATGGCGGCGGCCGCGGTGCGGGAGGCGCACGGGCAGGTGTTCAACGTCGCCCGCGGCGAGGAGGTCACCGTCCGCCGGCTCGCCGAGCTGCTGGCCAAGGCGATCGATCCCACGCGCGCGCCCGAGTTCACCGAGCCGCGGCCGGCGGACGTGCGGCGCCACTGGGCCGACGTGAGCCGCGCGCGCAAGGAGCTCGGCTTCAGCGCGACCGTGGGGATCGAGGAGGGCCTGGCGCGCTACGTGGCCTGGTTCCGCGAGGCCTATCCCGACCCGGCCGCCTGCCTGCGCGACGAGGTCGTGCGCAACTGGTGATGATCCCGGTCAGCCGTCCGTACTTCGGGATCGAGGAGGAGGAGGCCGCCGTCGCCGCGCTGCGCAGCGGCTGGGTCACCCAGGGGCCGCGCGTGGCGGAGTTCGAGCGGGCGTTTGCCGCCGCGCTCGGCCAGCCCGAGGCGATCGCCGTCTCCTCGTGCACGACGGGCCTGCACCTCGTCCTGCACGCGCTCGGCGTCGGCCGCGGCGACGAGGTGGTCGTGCCGTCGCTGTCGTTCATCGCGACCGCCAACGCCGTGGCCCACACGGGCGCCACCCCGGTCTTCGCCGACATCGCCCTGGACACCTACAACCTCGACGCCGCCTCGACGTCCCGGGCGCTGTCGAGGCGGACGAAGGCCATCCTGCTCGTGCACCAGGTCGGGCTGCCGGCGGACGTCGCGGCGTTCCGGCGGCTGGCCCGCAAGGCGCGCGTGAGGCTGGTGGAGGACACCGCCTGCGCCATCGGCTCGCAGGTCGACGGGCGCCCGGTCGGCGGCGATGCCGACGTCGCGGTGTTCAGCTTCCACCCGCGCAAGCTGGTGACGACCGGCGAGGGCGGGATGATCGTCACGCGCGACGCGCGTCTGGCGACGCGGTTGCGCTCGCTGCGGCACCACGGCGTGTCCATGTCCGACTTCGCGCGCCACGCCTCCGGCAAGGTGCTCATCGAGGCCTACCGCGAGGTCGGCTACAACTACCGGATGACGGATCTGCAGGCGGCCGTCGGCCTCGTGCAGCTCGGCCGGCTCGAAGAGTTCGTGGCCCGGCGCATCGAGCAGGGCGCGCGCTACGATCGCGCGTTCGCCAAGCACCCGGCGCTGGCGATCCCGCAGGTGCCCGCCAACGTGCGCTTCAACTACCAGACGTATCTGCTGCGGCTGCTGCCGGGCACCCGCGTGAGCCGGGACGCCCTGATGCAGCGCCTGCTCGAGCGGGGGATCTCGACCCGCCGCGGCGTCATGGCCGCGCACCGGGAGCCGGCCTACCGGCGGCTCAAGCTCCGGGTGCCGCTGCCGGCGACGAACGCCGCCGACAAGACCGCGATCGTCCTGCCGCTCTACCACGCGATGACGCCGGCCGAGCAGGACCGGGTCATCGAGGCCGTCCTGAACTTCGTCTAGACCCCGTCGGCGGCGCGCCGCGCGACCACCAGGCGGTGCGCGAGCTGGGCGGGCGAGGCGCGGGGGATCGGCTCGGTCGCCAGGATCTCGAAGCCCCAGCGCGCCCGGAGGCGGGCGTGGAGCGCGTGCGAGTCGTAGCGGTCGGGGATCACGTACATGTAGGGCACGCGCTCGCGCAGCAGCGCGTCGTCGTAGGCGCGGCCGTGCAGCGCGCGCGCCAGCGCGAGCAGCGCGGCGTCGGTCGCGCGGCCGCGCAGCAGCCTCAGCAGCCGGCGCAGCGCGACGAGCAGGCGGTTGCTGAGCGCGTCGGTCGGCATCGTGTAGACGAGCAGCCCGCCCGGCACCAGGTCGCGCGCGATCTTCCCGAACAGCGCCTCGTCGCTGCCCGGGATCGCGTAGAGCACCGTCTCGGAGACGATCACGTCGAACGGGCCGCCGTCGTACCCCAGATAGTCGGCGGCGACGAAGCTGACGCGGGCGGCGGCCGGATGCTGACCGCGCGCCTGCTCGGCGGCGGCGATGTTCGGCGCCGACAGGTCCACGCCGGTGACGGTCGTGTGCAGCAGGGCGTGGGCGAGCGCGAGCGCGTTGACGCCGGAGCCGCAGCCGAGGTCCAGCACGCGCAGCGCGCGATCGGGCTCGACGTGCTGCACGACCACCGTCACCACGCGCGCGCGTCGCTCGGGCGGGACGGTGAACGTCCGGCCGGCGAAGATCTCGGGATTCCCGATGCTCACGCCGGGTAGCCCCAGGGGCTCACGTCGAGGCCGGTCAGCGCGGCGAAGCGGCGCACGGACGGCGCCATCCGCTCGCGCAGCGTCTTCTCGGTGGCGGCCTCCAGCGGCGGCCCCATCTCCCTGGCCGAGTTGATGACCCCGAGGTCGTCGGCGCCGAGCGTCACGCGACGCACGCCGATGAAGTCCTGGATGCCGGCCAGCAGCGGCTCGGGCCGGGCGACGACGTCCTCGTAGAGCACGAAGCGCACGCGGTCGCGGCCGAGCGCGTCGAACCAGCGCGCGGCGAAGAGGTCGTAGCGGCCGCGCGGCACGTAGTCGTACGGCCGCGCGTACTCGCGGTCGGGCGGCAGCGGGCTCGGCCGCTGCCCTTCCAGCCGCACCGCTTCCTCGAACACGAGCGTCTCGAGCCCGTTCTTCCTGGTCCACAGGTAGTTCGAGTAGGCGCGGGCGACCGGCTCCCGCACGATGAACAGCATGCGGACGTCGGGCAGGTGACGAGCGATGAGCGCGCAGGCGGCCTCGTGCTCGAGGTAATAGCTGGTCTTCTCGCCCAGCGCGGCCCTGTCGCCGGCCGCGGCGAAGAGCGCGGCGTAGCGCCGGGCGTACTCGGGCCACGGCTGCTCCGGGCCCATGAAGACCTTGGGCTCCGGCATGTAGGGCTTGGCCATGTAGACGTCGGGATGCCGGTCCAGCGCGTGGCAGAGGAAGTTCGTGCCGGCCCGGGGCGCGCCGCCAATGATGAACGTCGGCCGCGCGCGCTCAGCCATCGGCCCGCCGCACGTCCGCCCATGGGCACCACTCGAGCGGGTTGGCCGGCGTGACGTCGTCGCGCACGCGGATGCGCCGCACGGCGCCCAGGAACATCACGTGGGTGCCCAGGCGGATCTCGTCCATGACCTCGCAGTCGAAGTGCACCGGCAGGTCGGTGAGCACCGGCGCCGGCCCTCCGCGGGCGACGCCGAGCCCGGCGCGCGCGACCTTGTCGCCGGCGGCCTGGAACGAGACGTTGCCCGCGTACTTGATCGCCGCCACGACGCGCTCGCTGATGAACGGCACGCCGCAGCCGAACGCGCGGTTCTTGCGGATCAGCTCGAGCGTCAGGC
>DASSLH010000651.1:0-9730 GCA_035689625.1 Candidatus Methylomirabilota bacterium
CGACGATCTCGCGCGCGCGGGCGGCGGCGCCGGCCTCGGTCTCGCGGGCGGCGGCCAGCCGCGCGGCCGTCTCGCTCTCGCGCCGCTCCATGGCGATCGTGCGCTCGGCCTCGCAGCGGCTGGCTTCGTCCAGCCAGGCGATCAGCTGGCTCACGCGGGCGGCGTCGGCGGAGCGATGGCGCTGGGCGCGCTCGATGAGCTCGGGCGCCAGTCCCAGCCGGCCGGCGATGGCGAGCGCGTAGCTCTGGCCCGGCACGTCGTAGCGCAGGCGGAAGGTCGGCGCCAGCGTGCGCGTGTCGAACTCGACCGAGGCGTTGCGCGCGCGCGGCTCGCTGCCGGCGAAGGCTCGCAGCGGCTCCAGGTGCGTGGTGGCCACCACGAGCGCGCCACGGTCGGCCAGCGTCTCGAGGATCGCCTGGGCCAGCGCCGCGCCCTCGTCGGGGTCGGTGCCCGCGCCCAGCTCGTCCACCAGCACCAGCGAGCGCTCGCCGGCCTCGGTCAGCACCTCCCGGATCTGCTTGACGAACGCCGAGAACGTCGAGAGGTTCTCGGCCACCGACTGCTCGTCGCCGATGATCGGGTAGAGCGCATCGAACACTGGCAGCCGCGAGCCGTCGGCGGCGGGCAGGTGGCAGCCCGACTGCGCCAGCAGCGCGCACAGCGCCAGCGTCTTGAGCGCGATCGTCTTGCCGCCGGCGTTGGGGCCGGTGATCAGCAGCAGCGGGCGCTCCCGCGAGAGCTCGACGTCCACCGGCACCACGCTGCGCGCGGGGTCGCGCCAGGCCTGGGCCAGCAGGAGCGGGTGACGGGCCTCGCGCAGCGCGACCCGGCCGGCGGGATCGATCACCGGCGCCGTCGCCTGCATGCGCTCGGCGGCGTGGGCGCGCGCGAACACCCAGTCCAGCTCGCCGAGGGTCGCGACGTAGCCGTCCAGGTCGCCGCGCCGGGCGCGGACGGCGTCGGTCAGCTCGCCGAGGATGCGCGCCGTCTCCTGCTCCTCCTCGCGCAGCGCCTGCACGAGGTCGTTGTTGGCCTCCACGACGCCCTCGGGCTCGACGAAGATCGTCTGGCCGCTCTGCGAGCGGTCGTGCACGATGCCGCGCACGCGCTGGCGCGCCTCGGCGCGGACGGGGAGCACGTAGCGGCCGTGGCGCACGGTCACGAAGCGGTCGGCGAAGACGCGCTCGCCCTCGGCCTGCAGCAGGCGCTCCAGCTCGGCGACGATGCGGCGGCGGCGCTCGCGCACCTGCTGGCGCACGTGACGCAGCCGGGGGCTGGCGCGGTCGGTGAGCGTGCCGTCGTCCTCGAGCGCCTGGCGGAGCGTGTCGCGCAGGTCGCCCAGGCGCGGCAGGCCGGCCACCCGCGCGGCGACCCCGGCCGCCACGGCCGCGACGGCGCGGCCCCAGGCCGCCAGCCGCGGCGCCGCCTCCAGCGCGGGGATCAGCAGCGCCAGCTCGGCGCCTTCCAGCACGCTGCCCTCGGCCTCGGCGCGCGCCAGCACGCCGCGCACGTCGGGAATGCCGTCGAGCGGCGGCGCGCCCTCGGCGGTCAGGGCCGCCCGGGCCTCGGTGGTGAGCGCGATCGCGGACTTGACGGCGGCGGTGTCGGTGGCGGGCGTGGCGGTCAGGGCGCGCTCGCGGCCCATCGCCGTGTGGGCTTCCGCCGACAGCAGGGATCGGACCGCGTCCCATTCGGTTCCGCGATCCCAGATACGACCTGCCCCCACCCTTTGCCTCGTCCCCTCCCGCTCCGGGGGAGCGGAAGCGCCGGAGTCAGGAGTGCTGCCGGGATTAATCGGACGTCCGCTCCCGGCGCTTGACGACGACCTTGGTCACCCAGCCTCTCCCTCCACCCGCACGTCGGACCAGTGGATAAACGTAAACTATATACCATGGGGGCCACCCCCCAGCAATCGAACGCCCATCCCTAGCGGAAGAGCGGCGCGATCACCAGGGCGACCACCGACATCAGCTTGATCAGGATGTTCATGGACGGCCCCGCGGTGTCCTTGAACGGATCGCCCACGGTGTCGCCGATCACGGCGGCGCGGTGGGCCTCGGAGCCGCGGCCGCCGAAGTGCCCCGCCTCGATGTGCTTCTTGGCGTTGTCCCAGGCGCCGCCGGCGTTGGCCATCATGAGCGCGAGGAACACGCCCATCAGCGTGGCACCGGCCAGGAAGCCGCCGAGGGCCTCGCGGCCGAGCAGGAAGCCCACCAGCGGCGGCAGCACCACGGCGGCGACGCCGGGCGCGATCATCTCGCGCAGCGCGCTGTTCGTGGCGATCTGCACGCAGCGCGCGGTGTCGGCGCTGGCGGTGCCCTGCATGAGGCCGGGGATCTCGCGGAACTGCCGCCGCACCTCCTGCACCATGCCGAAGGCGGCGCGACCGACGGCGCGCATGGTGCGGGCGGCGATGACGAACGGCACCAGCCCGCCCACGAACAGGCCGACGATCACGCGCGACTCGGTGAGGTCGATCGTCGCCAGCCCCACGCTCTCGGTGTAGGCGGCGAACAGCGCCAGCGCGGTGAGCGCGGCCGAGCCGATCGCAAAGCCCTTGCCGATGGCGGCCGTCGTGTTGCCCAGCGCGTCCAGCCGGTCGGTGATCGCGCGCGTCGGCGCGCCCAGGTGCGCCATCTCCGCGATGCCGCCGGCGTTGTCGGCGATGGGCCCGTACGCGTCCACGCTCATCGTGATGCCGATGGTGGCCAGCATGCCGACGCCCGCCAGCGCGATGCCGTAGAGCCCGGCGGCCTGGAACGCCACCCAGATCGCCCCGCAGATCGCCAGCACCGGCAGCGCGGTGGACTCCAGCCCGACGGCGAGCCCGGCGATGATGTTCGTCGCCGCCCCGGTCTGGCACGACTCCGCCAGCCGCGTGACCGGCCGGCCGGCCGTGTAGATCTCGGTGAGGAAGCCGATGGCGACGCCGGTCGCCATGCCGCAGATCAGCGCCCAGAACGCGCCGGGGTCGACGTCGGCCAGGCGCACGACGCCGGCCGCCAGCGCCGCCAGCAGCACGGTGCCGATGATCGTGGCCCAGCGCAGCGCCGCCTGCGGGTCCAGGCGCTGCAGCGCGCGCATCGCGACGATCGCCACCGCGGAGGCGAGCAGGCCGGCCATCACGATGACGATCGGCAGCGCCATGAAGCGCCCGGGATTCGGCCGCATGGCGGCGCCGATGGCGATGGCCGCCACGATGGAGCCGACGTAGGACTCGAACAGATCGGCGCCCATGCCGGCGACGTCACCGACGTTATCGCCCACGTTATCGGCGATGACCGCGGGGTTGCGGGGGTCGTCCTCCGGAATCCCCGCCTCGAGCTTCCCGACCAGATCGGCTCCCACATCGGCCGATTTCGTGAAGATTCCGCCTCCCACCCTCGCGAAGAGCGCGATGGACGAGGCGCCCATGGCGAAGCCGTTGATGATCAGCGGATCGCCGAAGAGCAGGAACAGCAGGCCGAGGCCGAGGATGCCGAGGCTGGCGATGGACAGGCCCATCACCGAGCCGCCGTAGAAGGCGATGGCCAGCGCGGTGTCGCGGCTGCCCTCGTGGGCGGCGTTGGCGGTGCGCACGTTGGCGCGCGTGGCCGCCTTCATGCCGAAGAAGCCGGCCAGCATCGAGCAGGCGCCGCCGGCCACGAACGCCAGCGCGGTGAAGGGATGAATGGCGACGCCGAGCGCGGCGGCGACCAGCAGGATGAACCACACCAGGATCGAGTACTCGCGGCGCAGGAAGGCCATGGCGCCCGTGTGGATCTGGTCGGCGATGGCGGTCATGGCCGCCGAGCCCGCCGGCTGGGCGACGACCCAGCGATAGACGCCCCACGCCATGAGCAGGCCGAGCAGCCCGACCACGGGCGCGAGCCCGACGAGCGCCATCTAGCGCGCGGCCGGCGACTGCACGAGCGCCAGGACCCGGTCGGCCGCCTCCGCCACCGCGGCGTCCACGGCCGGCACCTCCTCCGGCTCGAAGACGCTCAGCACGTGATCGGGGACGTCGCCCTTGTGATCGGGGCGGCCGATGCCGACCTTGACGCGGCGGATGTCGGAGGTGCCGAGCGTCTCGATCACCGAGCGCACGCCGTTGTGGCCGCCATGACCGCCCTTCAGGCGGACGCGGACGGCGCCCAGCGGCAGGTCGATGTCGTCATAGACCAGGATGACGTCGTGAGCGTCGGCGTGATGGCGGCGCAGCGCGCGAGCCAGGGCCGGCCCGCTCTCGTTCATGAACGCCCACGGCTTGACCAGGCGCAGCGGCTCGCCGCGCCAGACGGTCGCGCACACCAGCGTGTGATCGCGCTCCTCGTCCCAGCGCGTGCGTCCCAGCCGCTCGCGCGCGAGGTGCTCGAGGACGCGCTGGCCCACGTTGTGGCGGGTGTCCCGGTACTCCGGGCCCGGGTTGCCGAGTCCCACCACGACGTGGGCCACGCGAGCGGCGCCCCGCTACTTTTCCTTCTCGCCTCGCTCGGGCCGCTTCGGGCGCTTGCCTTCCTCGGCCGGCGCGGCCGCCGCGGCCGCTTCCTCGCCCTCCTTCGGCTTGCGCTCGGTGAGGACCTCGGGCTCGGCGGTGACCGCCGCCGTCGCGGCGGGCGCGACCTCCTCCTCGGCCATCGGCGGCGACACGGTCGCCACGGCCTGGCCGGCGTCGTTGACGATCCGCACGCCCGCGGGGGCGCGCAGGTCGGCGACGGTGAGCACGTCGCCGATGGCCAGGTTCGACACGTCGGCCTCGATCCAGGTGGGGATCGCCGTCGGCAGGCAGGAGACGGTCAGCTCGTGCAGGACCAGGTTGAGGATGCCCTTGGTGTCCCGCACGCCCACGGCCTCGCCGACGGGATGCACGGCCACCCGCACGGTGATCGGCTTGTCGGCGGAGACCTCCTGCAGGTCCACGTGCAGCAGCCGCTCGGTGACCGGGTCGAACTGCATCGCCCGGATGATCGCCAGCCGCGTGCCGCCGCCGTCGCCGTCGAACTTCAGCGTCAGCAGCTGGGTGGTGCCCTGCTGGCCGGCGATCATCTTCAGCACGGCGCGCGGATCCACCGTGACCGGCTCGGGCGTGGCGCCGCCGTAGAGAATCGCCGGCACCGCCCCCTCGCGGCGCAGGCGCTTGGCGACCTGCTTGCCGGTGCCTTCCCGGCGCTTGATGGTCAACTCCTGCATCTGCATGTCGCGAGCCCCCTTCTAGACGAACAGAGTCGAGACGGATTCCTCGTCGTGGATCCGCCGGATCGCCTCGCCGAGCAGCGGCGCCACCGTCAGCACCGTGATGCGGGCGGCGGTGCGCTTGCCGTCCGGCAACGGGATCGAGTTGGTGACGACGACCTCCTCGATGACCGACGTCTTGATGCGCTCGATGGCCGGCCCCGAGAGCACCGGGTGGACGCCGCAGGCCAGGATGCGCCGGGCGCCCTCGCGCTGAATGGCGCCGACGGCCTGCACCAGCGTGCCCGCGGTGTCGATCATGTCGTCGATGACGACCGCGTCGCGGTCCTTGACGTCGCCGATGAGGTGCATGGCGACCGCCGAGTTCGGGCCCTCCCGCCGCTTGTCGATGATGGCCAGGCCGGCGCCCAGCCGCTTGGCGATCGCGCGCGCCCGCTCGACGCCGCCGGCGTCCGGCGAGACGACCACCGCGTCCCTGAGGTCCTTCTTGCGCAGGTAGTCGATCATGACGACCGGCCCTGCGAAGAGATGGTCCACCGGGATGCTGAAGAAGCCCTGGATCTGGCCGGCGTGCAGGTCCAGCGCCAGCACGCGGTCCACGCCCGCCGCCTCCAGCAGGTCGGCCACGAGCTTGGCCGAGATCGGCATGCGGCCCTGGACCTTCCGGTCCTGGCGCGCGTAGCCGTAGTAGGGCAGCACGGCGGTGATGCGATGGGCCGACGCGCGCTTGAACGCGTCGGTCATGATGAGCAGCTCCATGAGCGTGTCGTTCACCGGCGGGCAGGTAGGTTGCACGATGAACACGTCCGTGCCGCGGACGTTCTCGTTGACCTGCACGAAGACCTCGCCGTCGGAGAAGCGTGAGACCTCCGCGTCGCCGAGCGGCACGTGCAGGTAGCGGGCGATGTCCTCGGCCAGCGCCCGGTTCGCGTTGCCGGAGAAGAGCTTCAGCTCATAGCTCATCGGCGCCTCGCTCCGATCTGGTTGGGGCGGGAGGATTCGAACCTCCGAATACGGGATCCAAAGTCCCGCGCCTTGCCACTTGGCCACGCCCCAGTGAATCGCTCGATCGCCATCATCCCGTCCCGCCGTCGCGAATGCGAATCGCCGGACCCCGCAGGGTCCGCACCGCCCAGCACTGCCAGCTGCCGCGCGTGATCCGGCGCTGGATCTGCCGCGCCTGCTCGCGCGAGCGCGCCACGCCGAACACCGTCGGCCCGCTGCCCGACATCATCGCCGCCAGCGCGCCGGCGGCCATCAGCGCCGCCTGCATCTGGCCGATCTCGGGATACGCCGCCCGGGCGGCCGCCTCCATCCCATTGTAGAGGCTCGACGCCAGCCGGCTCATCCCCCGTCCGTTCAGGGCGCCGGCCACCGCCCGCGCCCGGGCGCCGTCGGTGTACATCGCCGACGTCAGGCGCCCGTACATCTCGGCGGTGCTCACGCCGAAGCGCGGGTTGACCAGCACCAGCGCCAGCGACGCCCCCGCCAGCGGGGCCAGCCGCTCGCCGCGTCCGGTGGCCAGCGCCGCTCCCCCGCGCAGGAAGAACGGCACGTCCATGCCGAGCCCCACCGCCAGCTCGTCCAGCCGCTCGGCCGGCCAGCGCAGGCCCCACAGCCGGTTCAGCCCGAGCAGCGCCGCCGCCGCGTCGGACGAGCCGCCGCCCAGCCCGGCGGCCGCGGGGATGCGCTTGTCCAGCGTGAGCCGCGCGCCAGCCTCGATCCCGCCCGCCTCGCGCAGCGCGGCGGCCGCGCGATACGCGAGGTTGCGCTCGTCCGTCGGGATGTCGGGGGCGGTGGTGCGAAGCTCGAGGCCGTCCGCCTCCTCGAGGACCAGCCGGTCGGATAGGTCCACGGTCTGCATGACCGTGGCGATCTCGTGATAGCCGTCAGCCCGCCTGCCCAGGACCTCCAGAGCCAGGTTCACCTTCGCCGCAGCGCTGACCACGAGCCGACGGGCGTTCCCCGACCCCTTCGACAAGACACGGCAGGCTAGCACGGAGCATCGGCAGCGTCAACGGATCGTTTGTGTTTTCGCGTCCTTGGGAAGCGTCAGCGCGAAGCGGTCGGGCGTGAGGCCGACGTCGGTCGTCGCATTGCGGTAGTGCACCGTCCCCGTCACGTAGCGGTCCACGGCGCTGACCTCGAAGCCGGTCAGCCGGCCCTCGCCGTCGCGCTGGTAGGTCACCGTCGCCGCCGCCCGGCCGCCGATGATCTGCAGCTGCCGGACGACCCCCGACTGGAAGTCCATCCAGACCCGCTCCTCGTGGACGTCGCCCACCATCGAGATGGACGGTCCCAGGTCGTCGGCCGGCAGGATCTCGGCGCGGCGCAGCCCGTGCGGCGGCACCGCGTGGCCGGTGACGACGGCGACGAGGTCGTCGGCCTCGAACGGCAGGTTCAGCAGCCGCGCCGTGGTCTCGGCGTTGGCGTCGCCGACGACGGCCTCGCGGGTCACGGCATTGTAGGCGGTGAGACGGCCGTCGTGGACGACCGCCAACAGGAACGGCTGGCCGAAGGGCGACAGCGCCTCGAAGCGCACGCTGGTGGGCGCCTTGGCCAGGAGCACGCCGCTGAGCTGCTGGCGCTGGCCGCCGCGCTCGACGACGATGTCGGCCAGCGTGCGCAGATCGGTCACCTCCTGCCAGCGGGTGATCAGCAGGTCGATGGCGCGGCGCGCGTCCTCCGCGACCGGCTGCCGCGGGGGCGGCAGCGCGATGGCGCAGCCGGCCGCGACGACGACGGTCAGGAGGACGAGGAGGCTACTGCGAAGCCTTGGAGCGCTCACCCTGGGCCCGCCGCTGCCGGCCGCGAGCGTCCTCGAGCTTCTTCTTCACACCGTCGGCGGCGGGATCGATCGCCAGCGCCTTCTCCCAGGCCGAGATCGCGTCCTCGTCCAGGCCGTTCTTGAGGTACGCGTCGCCGAGATGCTCGAAGATGGTCGCGTCCTCCTTGGCCTTGTCGGCGGCGCGCTTGAGCTCGCGCAGGGCGTCGGGGTACTTGCCCTGCTGGTAGTAGGCCCAGCCCAGGCTGTCGATGAAGTACCCGTTGTCCGGCTCCAGCGCGATCGCCTTGTTGATGAGCTGCACGGCCTCGTCGAGGTTCTGGCCGCGCTCGGCGTACATGTAGCCCACGTAGTTGTAGGCCTCGGCGTGCTTGGGATCGAGGCTGATGACCTCGCGGAACTGGCCCACGGCATCGTCGAACTTCTGCTGCTTCTCGTAGACGACGCCGAGCTGGAAGTGCAGGTCCTTCTGCTTGTCGTCGAGCGTGAGGCCTTCCTGCAGCGCCTGCACGGCGCGGTCGTACTCCTTGGCCCGGAAGTAGGCGGTGCCGAGGTAGAGGAAGAGCTCGGGCCGCTTGGGATCGAGGTTCACGGCCTCCCGCAGCAGCGCGATGGACTCGTCGTACTTCTTGGCCTTGCCCTGCAGGAAGCCGAGCTGCACGCGGGCGTCGATCGAGCGCGGGTCGGCGCGCAGGATCTTCTGGAGCTCCTCGCGGGCCTCGTCGTCGCGGCCGGCGTCCATATACGTGGTGGCCAGGAAGTAGCGCGCGCGCAGGTTCGTGGGCTCCAGCGCGACGACGCGGCGGAAGGCGTCGGCGGCCTTGTCCCACTGCTTCTGCTCGTAGAACACCGCGCCGAGCTTCATCCACACCCGGGGGTCGCGCGGCGCCAGGTCGGCCAGCGCCTCCACCTCCGTCTCCGCCTCCTTGTAGCGGCCGAGGCGAATCAGCAGGTCGCCGAGGCGCTCGACGAACGCCGGGTTGTCGGGATTGGCGCGCACGGCCTTGCGGTAGGTGGCGATGGCCTCCTCGGTGCGGTGCTGCGACTCGTAGACGTAGCCCAGCGCGGTCCAGGCGCCGTCGTGATCGGGATCGAGCTCGACGGCGCGCGTCAGCCGCGCGATGGCCTCGTCCCACTGCTCGCTCTCGATGGCCAGCCGGCCCAGCAGGAACTGCGCCTGCGCGTTGCGCGGCTGCTTGTCGGCCAGGCGCACCAGCGTGGCCCGCGCGCGGTCGAACGCCTTCTGCTCGACCTGGTAGCGCGCCAGCGTGAGGTAGGCGTCCTCCACGTTGGGGTTCAGCGTGATGACCTTCTCGAGCTCGGCCTCGGCCTCGGGGTACTTCTTCTGCGCGCGCAGGAGGTCGGCCAGCGTCAGGTGCGGCTGCGCCTCGTCGGGCGCCAGCTGCACGGACTTGCGGGCGGCCTCGAGCGCCTCGGTCGGCTGGTCGGCGCGCACGAGCCACTGGGCCAGCTGCGCCCACAGGTAGGCCGAGTTCGGGTCGCGCCGCAGCGCCTCCTGCATCGGCGCGATCGCGTCCTTGAAGCGGCCCGTCTGCACGAGCATCTGGGCGACCGTGTACTGGTAGTACGCGTCGGCCGCCACGTCCCGCTCGGGCGCCGTGAAGTGCCGCGGCGTGTCGCGCAGCGCCTCCGGACCGCCGCCCGGCGCCGCGGTCGCGCACCCGGCGAGGAGCAGGAGGACACCGAGCACACCCGGGCGAACTCTCATCGTTCTTTACCTCGTTCCTGGCCTGGCGCCGGCGCCCGGCCACG
>DASSLH010000652.1:0-7885 GCA_035689625.1 Candidatus Methylomirabilota bacterium
CCGAGCGTCTCACTTCGCGCCGGACTCCTTGAGGGCCTTCAGCACTTCCTGCGGATCGAGCAGGTCGAGCGGGTTGGCCTGGATCTTCTCGTAGCGCACCACGCCTTCGCGGTCGATGACGAAATAGGCGCGCTTGGCGTAGCGGTAGATCGGGCTCTGCTCGTTGGTCTCCAGCGCGCCGTACTGCGGCAGCATCTGGCGGCGGAAGTCCGAGAGCAGGAGGTGATGCAGATCGTTCTGCTTGCTGAACGCCTCCAGCGTGGCGACGTGATCGGCGCTGACGCCCACGACCTGGGCGCCGGCGGCCTCGAACTGCGGCAGGGCCGCGTCGAAGCCGCGGATCTCCTTCGTTCAGGTGCCGGTGAAGACCTGGATCGCGGTGTAGAGGACCACCGGACCCTTGGCGGTGAGGTCGCCAAGCTTGACCTGCTTGTTGCCGGGGGCGGGCAGCGTGAAGTCGGGCGCCTTCTGCCCAACCTCCAGCGCCGGGGCCGCCACCGGCAGCGTTGCGGTCAGCGCGGCGGCTGCCAGGACCGCGACGAGGGTGAGACGCAGTGCGCGCATGGGTTCTCCTTCCCCGAGGATGGCTTGACGCTATACAGCCTGCGCCGCAAACGCAACCCGGCGGCCGGCTCAGCGGTTCCCGCCGAGCTCCTTGCGCACCAGGGCGGCCCCGGCCGCCAGCCCCCGCAGCTTGGCGTTGCACATGTAGCGCGGGGACCAGCCGAAGCCGCAGTCGGGGTTGAGCGTCAGCTTGTCGGCCGGGCAGACCTGCAGCGCCTTGCGGATCCGCCGGCCCACGCTCTCGGCCGTCTCCTCCTGGAAGCCCTTGACGTCCACCACGCCGGCCCCCAGCTCGCGGCCGCTGCCGTACTTCTGCCAGAGGTCCAGCTCGGCCATCTCGCGGCTGGCGAACTCCAGCACGAACTGGTCGGCGCGCGCCTGCAGCGCGCCCGGGAAGTACGGCTCGTAGGTGCGCGGGAAGCGCGAGCGGCCGAAGCGATTGCCGAAGCAGATGTGGAAGCCCAGGCGCGCCTTCACGCCGTCGGTGGCCAGGTTGAACAGCCGGGCCATCTCCTCGCCCGAGACATTGCCGCGGGCCGGCTCGTCGATCTGGATCCACGACGCGCCGGCGGCGACGAGCGCCTTGCACTCGGCGTTGATGACCTCGGCGAAGCGCTCGGCCACGTCCACCACGCCCTTGTACTGCTTGCCGGGGTGGATGCGCGAGCCGAACGTCAGCGGCCCCGCGCAGGTGGCCTTCAGGGCGCGCGTGGTGTGGGCCTTGAGGTACTCGAACTCCTTGACGATGCCCAGGCCCCCGGGCGGCGTCTCGATGCGGCCCACGGCTTCGTAGCGCGTCTGCTGGTCGTAGCCCCAGGGGCCGACCTTGCGCCGCACCGGCAGCGGCTGGATGCCCTTGATGATGGCGTAGTAGGAGTCGACGTAGCCGTCGAGCCGGCGCACCTCGCCGTCGGTGATGACGTCGATGCCGGCCCGCTCCATGTCGCGGATGGCGGTGTCGGCGGCGTCGTCGAACATCTCCTCGAGGTCGGCGGGGCCGGCCTCGCCGGCCTCGTAAGCCTTGACCAGGGTGAACCACCAGCCGGGCTTGCCGTGGGAGCCGACGACCGAGGTCGGGAGCAGGGGCAGAGCGCTCATGACGCTTTTCCTCCGATCACGCGCAGGACGGCCGCGTCGCGGTGCGCCTCGTCGGGCGTGCCGGCGAAGATGATCTCGCCGCGCTCGATGACGTACAAGCGGCGCGTCCAGGCGGGGACGTGGTGGATGTTGGACTCGGCGATGAGCAGCGTGCGGCCCAGCCGCGTGATGGCGGCCAGCGAGTCGGCGATCAGCGGGATGATTGCCGGCGACAGGCCCTCGAACGGCTCGTCCAGCACGAGCAGGTCGGGATCGAGCGCCAGCGCCCGGGCGATCGACAGCATCTTGCGCTCGCCGCCGGAGAGCTGAGTGCCGCCGCGGGCGGCGTAGCCGCGCAGCCGCGGGAAGACGTCGTAGGCGAGCGCGATCCGCTCGGCGGCCCGCCGGGCGCTCGGGCGCGTCCACGTCGCGATCGCGATGTTGTCGGCGACGGAGAGGTCGGCGAAGACGCCGCCGTCCTCCGGCGCGAAGCCGATGCCGCGGGCGGCGATGGCGTGCGTGGGCAGGCCGGCGATCGGCTCGCCCTTGAACGTGATCGTGCCGGCCGCCGGCCGCAGGTAGCCCATGATCGTGCGCAGTGTCGTCGTCTTGCCGGCGCCGTTGCGGCCGACGAGGCAGACCACTTCACGCGCGCCCGCCTGCAGTGTCACCCGGCGCAGAATCTGGCTGGCCGAGATGAAGACGTCGAGCGCGCTCACGTCGAGCACGGCTAGCGCGCGGCCAGCGGCCGGCCGACGACCGTGGCCATGATCGCGTCATTGGCGCGGATCTCGGCCGGAGTGGCGTCGGCGATGATGCGGCCCTGGTGGAGCGCCAGGATGCGGTCGGAGTAGCCGAACACGATGTCCATGTCGTGCTCGACCTGGATGATGGACTGGATGCCCAGCCGGCGGGCCGCCTCGACCAGCACCGCCATGATCGCGTGCTTGTCGGCGGTGCTCACGCCGCTGGTCGGCTCGTCGAGCAGGATCGCCTCCGGCCGCAGCGCGAAGGCGCTGGCGACGTCGAGCAGCTTCTTGTCGCCCTGGGCCAGCGTGCGCGCCGGGCGGCCCAGCTCGTCGGTGAGGCCGAACAGCGCGGCGACCATCGCGACCTCGTCCCAGAGCGCGCGGTCGCCGGTCAGGGACGCGAACAGCCGGGCGGCCCGCCGGCGCCGGGCCTGGATCGCGACCGCCAGCGTCTCGCGCACGGTGAGCGCGGGAAAGACGCTGACCAGCTGGAACGAGCGCGCCATGCCCAGGCGGGCCAGCCGCACGGGGCCGACGCCGCCGACGTCACGGCCCTTGAAGCGCACGGTGCCGCTGGTCGGCGGCGTGAGGCCGGTCAGCACGTTGACGAGCGTCGTCTTGCCGGCGCCGTTGGGCCCGATGATGGACACGAACTGGCCGCTCGGGATCTCCAGCGTCACGCCGTCGAGCGCGCAGAACGTGCCGTAGAGCTTGCGCACGGCCACCGCCTCCAGCAGCGTCATGCCGCCCGCTCCGGCGGCAGCAGCCCGAGCAGCCCGCGCGGGAAGAAGATGACGATGACGGCCAGCAGCGCGCCGAACACGAAGCGCCAGTAGACGGTCAGCGACATCACGAAGTCCTGCAGGAAGATGAACGCCGCCGCGCCGACCAGCGGACCGAGAAAGTGATCGAAGCCGCCCAGCAGCAGCATGAAGACCAGGTTGCCGGAGTGGGTCCAGTAGGCGAGTAGCGGATCGGCCAGCCCGGTCGGCACCGCCAGCAGCGTGCCGCCCACCGCGCCGAACACGGCGGCGATGACGAACGCGTAGAAGCGGTAGCGCCGCACGCTGACGCCGACGAAGGCGGCCTTGTCGGCGTTCTCGCGGATCGCTCGCAGGCTCAGCCCCAGCGGCGAGCGCGCGATGCGGCGCATGACCAGCGCGGCCAGCGCCAGCATCGCCAGCGCGTAATAGTAGAAGGGCCCCGTCAGGAAGCCGACCTTGTCGAGGTCGGCGAAGCCGCGGCCCAGCAGCGAGGGCCGCAGCACGCGGATGCCCTCGTCGCCGCCGGTCAGGGCGTAGAACTTGTAGAGGAAGGAGTAGAACAGCATGCCGAAGGCCAGCGTCAGCATGCTGAAGTAGATCTTCACGTAGCGCACGCACAGCAGCCCGACCGGGACCGCCACCACCGCCGCGGCCAGCGCGGCGACCGCCACGATCGCCTCGAACGCCATCACGTGGCAGCGGGTGGTGAGCCAGGCCGCCGTGTAGGCGCCCAGCGCGACGAACAGCGCGTGGCCGAACGAGAGCAGGCCGGTGGTGCCGAACAGCAGATTCAGGCCGAGCAGTGCGATGCCGTAGGCGAAGGCCGGCAGCAGCAGGGTGATCGGGTAGGGGGGCGCGAGCCGCGGCATCGCCAGCAGCAGCGCGACGAGCGCGACGCCCGCGGCGGCGCGGATCACGGCGCGGCGCCGGCGAACAGGCCGGCCGGCCGCAGCACGAGCACGCCGATCACGACGACGTAGATCGCCAGCATCTCGACCTCGGGCCAGGTCGCGATGGCGCCCGCCTTCAGCACGCCGACGATCAGCGCGCCCACGAAGGCGCCGCGCATGCTGCCCAGCCCGCCGATGACGACGACCGCGAACGCCTCCACGATGACGTCGATGGCCATCTCGCTCACCGCCGCCGTCGCCGGAATGACGAGTGCGCCGCCGACGGTGCCGAGCGCCACGCCCAGCGTGAACACGCGCGCGTACACGCGGCGGCGGTCCACGCCGAGCGCCTCGCTCATCTCGCGGTTCTCGGCGGTGGCCCGCACGATGCGGCCGAAGCGCGTGCGGGTCAGCAGCAGCCCCATGCCGACTGCGATCAGGCCGCTGGCGGCGATCACGACGAGGTTGTAGACGGGAATGGTGGAGCCGGCCACCGTGATCCGCCCGTAGACGAGGTAGGCGTCGCCCAGCTGCACGGGGGCCGTGCCCCACACGAAGCGGATGACGTCCTCGAGCATCAGCACGAGGGCGAAGGTCAGCAGCAGCTGGAAGCTCTCGTCGCGGTCGTACACGGTGCCCAGCAGCCGCTCGATCGGCGGCCCGATGACGGCCAGCGCCAGCCCGCCGGCCAGCAGGGCGACGACGAACAGCGGCGCCGGCAGGCCGTGGCCGAGCGCCCAGGCCGCCGCCGACACGCCCACGTAGGCGCCCAACGCGTAGAAGGAGCCGCAGGCGAGGTTGAGGATCTTCTGCACGCCGAAGACCAGCTGCAGCCCCGCCGCGACGAGAAAGAGCACGGCGGCGTGGAAGACGCCGCCGAGGAGGATGCTGACGCTCTGCTGGATCAGGGCCGGACGCTCACACCTTCCAGGAGTTGATCCAGTCGTAGAGCCCCACGCCGGACGGCTTCTGGATCTGCTTCGTCGTCATCGTCTCCACCGGATCGATGGTCACGAAGTCGTAGGCGTTCTTGTGCGTCGTGCTGCCCTGGAAGAACGTGGCCTCCATGATGTGGTCCTCGCGGAAGCGGCGCGGCCCCGACAGCGACTCCGCCTCCACGCCCTCCAGCGCGGCGATCACCGCGTCCTGGGTCGGCCACTTGCCGGCGGCCGCCTTGGCCGCGCGCTCGACCGCCGCCTTGTAGGCCACGATCGTGAAGTAGCCGTGGTCGGACTCGTAGTTGGGCCACTCCTTGAACTTCTCGTGGTGCCAGCGCACGAACTCCTTCTGCAGCGGGCTGGCCTTGGCCCAGTCGAAGTACAGGCAGTTGTAGCCGAGGATCGCGCCCTCCGGGGTGAACGCCTTCTTGAGCGACTCGTGCACGCCGCCGCCGGTGGTCAGCACGAGCTTGGCCTTGGCGGTCAGCCCCGCGGCGTGGGCTTGCTTGAGGAAGATCGGCGTGTCGCCGGCCCAGAAGCACGAGAAGATCAGGTCGGGCTTGGCCTGCTGCAGCGCGGCCACGTGCGCGGTGAAGTCGGTCGCGCCGAGCTTGGGCCACAGTTCGCTCACCACCTGTGTCTCGATGCCGTACTTCTTCATGATCGCCAGGAACGCCGCCCAGTTGTCGCGCCCGTAGGAGTAGTCGGGGTTGATCCCGGCCACCGTCCTGAACGTGCCCTTGAAGTGCCTGGCGGTGAGGATCGAGGCCATCACCGCCTCGGCCTCGTTGTCGGTCGAGCGGAACGAGTACTTGGGCTTGGGCATCGTCTCCTCGACGCCCTTCTGGGTGGTGGCGTCCCACGACAGCCAGATCGTCTTCATCTCCTCGGCCACCGGTCCCAGTGCCAGGCCGGTGCCGGTGGAGATCACGCCGGAGATCGCGTCGACCTTGTCCTGGAGGCTCAGCTTGCGGAAGCGCTCGACCGTGTCCTTGGGGCTCGACTCTTCCTCGACGATCAACTCGATCTTGCGGCCGAGGATGCCGCCGGCCGCGTTGATCCGCTCGGTGGCCCACTGCACGCCGCGCAGCCCCGACTCGCCGACCGGGGCCAGCACGCCGGCCTTGGCGGCCAGAACGCCCAGCTTCACCGGCGTGTTCTGCGCGAAGGCCGGGGCGACATCCAGCCGCAGGGCCGCCGTGGTGAGCGCCCCGCCGGACAGCGCCAGGAATTGCCGCCGAGTGGTCCGCATGCACGACCTCCTTGTCGTCGAGGCGCCCTCGGGGGCCCCCAAAGCGGCCTATTCTATCCCGCCCCCCGCCGGCCCGGTGATGCTAGAATTCCCGGACCTTCACGCGCAGGTTCGGAAAGGGACCGCATTGCACGTCAAGTTCTGGGGCACGCGGGGATCCATCGCCGCGCCCGGTGATCGGACGGCCCGCTACGGCGGCAACACGTCGTGCGTGGAGGTCCGGGCCGGCGACGGCACGGTGATCGTGCTGGACTGCGGCACCGGGGCCCGCGAGCTGGGCCTGCACCTGGTGCGCACCATGCCCCAGCCGCTGCGGCTGCACCTGTTCATCGGTCACACGCACTGGGACCACATCCAGGGCTTCCCGTTCTTCGTTCCGGCCTTCCTGCCCGGCGCCGAGCTCAACGTCTATGCGCCGCTGGGCTTTCAGCAGAGCCTGGAAGAGGCGATGTCGGGCCAGATGGAGTACTCCTACTTCCCGGTCAAGCTGCGCGACCTGCGCTCGCGCATCCACTTCACCGAGCTGGAGGAAGGCTTCTTCCGCGTCGGCGACGTGCTGGTGGAGACGCAGTACCTGAACCACACCGCGCCCACGATCGCCTACCGCATGTCCAACGGCGGCGGCAGCGTGGCCTACGTCACCGACCACGAGCCGTTCTGGACCATCGAGGATGGCGCGCTGCGCCACCCGGGCGACCAGCGGCACATCGCGTTCATCAAGGGTGCCGACCTGGTCATCCACGACGCGCAGTATACCGAGGAGGAGTACGCCAACCGCGTGGGCTGGGGCCACTCGACGCTGGAGTACGCCACCGACGTCGCCCTGGCGGCCGGCGTCAAGCGCCTGGCGCTGTTCCATCACGATCCCACGCACGACGACGCGTTCATGGAGGGCTTCGAGGCCCGGGCGCGCGAGCGCGTGGCGGCCACGGGCGGCACGCTCGAGGTGTTCGCCGCGCGCGAGGGCATGGAGCTGCGCGTCACCGGCGGCAGCCACCCGGCGCCCGCGGTGGAGATCTCCGCACTCAGGCGCCGGCTCATCGCCGGCGCGCGCGTGCTCATCGTCACGCCCGACGACAGCCAGGTCGCCAGCATCGAGGAAGCGCTGGCCGAGGACGGGATGGTCGCGTTGCCGGTGCCCGACATGCACGCGGCGCTCACACGCGGCAGCGAGCACCTGCCGGACCTGGCGATCGTGGACGTCGGCCTGCCGCCCGGCGACGGCGCCGATCTGGTGCCGGCGTTCCGCAGCCGCATGGGGCGCGCCAACTTCCCGGTGATCCTGCTGGCCGACCGGCCGCAGGCCACCGCGCTGCATCGCCCGGAGATCGGCGCCACCGACTATCTGGCGAAGCCCTACAGCCCGCCGATGCTGCGCGCGCGCGTGCGCGCCTGGCTGGCCCGCACGCTCGTCGCCTACACCGACGGCACGCCGCCCGGCAGCCCCGAGGAGGCGATGACGCTGCAGGACGCGCGCGAGGACAAGGGCGCGACCCAGACGCTGCTGGCCAGCATGCTGGTGGGCGTCCCGCTCTTCCGCCCGCTCTCGGCGGCGCAGCTCAACGCGCTTGTCGCGCAGGCCACCGAGCAGGTCTACCCGGCCGGCCATGTGATCACGCGGCAGGGCGAGCCGCCGCGGCACCTGTGGGTG
>DASSLH010000653.1:0-2853 GCA_035689625.1 Candidatus Methylomirabilota bacterium
ACTTCAAGGACGCCGACGTCGTGAACCTGCTGCGCATCCTCGCCGCCGAGAGCGGCCGCAACATCGTCATCGGCGAGGACGTGAAGGGCAAGATGTCCATCACGCTGCGCAACGTGCCCTGGGAGCTGGCGCTCGACACCGTGCTCGAGTCCAAGGGCCTCGTGAAGGTCGAGCGCGACGGCGTGATGCGGATCGTGAGCTCGGACCAGCTGGCCAAGGAGCGCGAGTCCAAGGCCAGGCTGGAGGAGGCCAAGGTCAAGGCCGAGACCGAGATCCGCACCAAGCTGGCCGAGGCCAAGCTGAAGGAGCAGGAGGCCGCGGCCAGGCAGTTCGCCGCCGAGCAGGCCGCCGCCGACCTCGCCGCCCGCGGCCCGCTGAAGGAAGAGACGATCCGACTCTCCTACGCCGATCCCGAGGAGGTCGCCAACACGCTGGTCGGCATCCTGGGTCTGCCGCCCACCGGCACCGCGCCGGCGGTACCGGCGTCGGGCCCCGGCGTCATCCCGGCGCCGCCGTTCTCGCAGCTGTTCGGCCCCGGCCAGCCGGCCGGCCCGCCGCCGCCATCGCCGTCGGCCGACGTGCTGGCCAAGGGCATCACGATCAAGGCGCACAAGCCGACGAACTCGCTATTCATCCGGCACTACGCGGCGGACCTCGAGCGCATCAAGACGCTGATTCGCGAGAAGCTCGACATCCCGCTGCCGCAGGTGAAAATCGAGGCGCGCATGGAGATCCTGGCGCGCCAGGACCTGTTCGCGCTCGGCGTCCAGTGGGGCGGCGGCGGCGTGGCCACCAACAGCCAGGGCACGCTGGTCGGCCGCGGCTTCACCAGCTCGACCGGCGTCACCGGCGTGCAGAACAGCAACAACACGCTCAACAGCGGCGGCATCGGCGCCACCGGGCTCGGCAGCAGCCAGGCGAACCAGAATCTCCTGGTCGGCACGCCGGCGGGCTCCATCCTGCCGGTGAGCTCCACCAACGGCCTGCCGAACGGCGGCAACCTGGTGAACCTGCCGATCGGCTCCATCCTGCCGGGCGTGGTCTCGGCGGGCACCGCCGGCATCGCCTTCGGCATCGTGGGCAGCCGCCTCAACCTCAACCTCGCCCTGGAGGCGCTGCGCAGCGAGGGCAAGACCCGCACGCTGGCGCGTCCCGAGATCGTCACCGTGGAGAACAACAAGGCCACGATCTCGCTCGGTGAGGAAATCCCGTACGCGACCGTGAGCTCGGCCGGCACCCAGATCCAGTTCAAGGAGGCCGTGCTGAAGCTCGAGGTCACGCCCACCGTGGTGCGCGAGGGCGACTCCAACCGCATCAAGATGAGCGTGCTGGTCGAGAACAACTCGCGCGGCGCCACCGTCGACCTCGGCGCCAGCGGCGGTCAGCCGCCGGCCATCAACAAGCGCAAGGCCGAGACGCAGGTCCTCATCAAAGAGGGCGAGCGGCTCGTGATCGGCGGCGTGACGAACAGCGAGAACGAGGAGGAGGTCCGCCGCGTCCCGCTGTTCGGCGACATTCCGATCTTCGGCTGGCTGTTCAAGCAGCGCGGCGACCGGAACACCTCGACCGAGCTGGTCGTGTTCATCACCCCGTCGATCGTCCGGCGGGATGCCACCACCGCCTCCGTCCCGGGCACGACACCGCCCCGGCAATGAGCGGCAGTCCCCGGCACGGCGCCGCCGCACTCCGCGGCGCCGTGCCGATCGCCCTCAGGATCGGCTGAGCCGCCGTCCCGGCGGCCCGGCGACAGTCCGATGATCGTCCCCGTCAACCTCGGCGCCCTTTCCTACACCATCGTCGTCGAGGCCGGCGCCCTGGCCGGCGTCGGCGAGCGGCTGCGCGCGCTCGGCGTCGGCCGCCGCGCCGCGCTGGTGAGCGACGCGGCGATCCTGCGCCTGCACGGCGCCGCGGTCACTGGAAGCCTCGAGCGGGCCGGCTTCGCGGTGATCGTGCTCGAGGTGCCCGAGGGCGAGAGCGCCAAGACGCTGGCGGTGGCCGAGCACTGCTGGGACCGCCTGCTGGCAGCCGGTCTCGATCGCAGCTCGACCGTGCTCGGCCTCGGCGGCGGCGCCGTCGGCGACCTGGCGGGGTTCGTGGCCGCCACCTACATGCGCGGCATGAACTTCGTCACGCTGCCGACCACGGTCCTGGCCCAGGTGGACGCCTCCATCGGCGGCAAGACGGCGATCGACCATCCGAAGGCCAAGAACCTCATCGGCGCCTTCCACCAGCCGCGGCTGGTGGTCGTGGACCCGGCCGTGGTCCGCACGCTGCCGGAGCGCGAGTTCCGCTCCGGCCTGGCCGAGATCGTCAAGCACGGCATCGTGCTGGAGCGCGCGTACTTCGACGAGGTCGAGCGCGACGCCGGCCGCCTCCTGGCCCGCGAGCTGGCGCCGCTCACGCGCGTGATCGGCGGCTCCTGCCGGCTCAAGGCCTCGGTCATCGAGCGCGACCCCGAGGAGAAGAGCGACCTGCGCTTCGCGCTCAACTACGGCCACACGATCGGCCACGCGCTGGAGGCGACCACCGGCTACCAGCGCTGGACGCACGGCGAGGCCGTCGCGCTCGGCATCGTGGCGGAGGCGCGGCTGGCCGAGCGGCTGGGCGTGGCGAGCGCGGCCACCACCGCCGCCCAGGAGCGCGCGCTGGCCGCCGTCGGCCTGCCGGTCGCCGCCGGCGGGATCGACGTGGACGCGGTCCTCACGGCGATGACGCACGACAAGAAGGCGCGCGACGGCCGCGTGCCGTTCGTGCTGGCGCCCGAGCTCGGCGCGTTCCGCGTCGTGCGCGACGCGGCGCCGGCCGACGTGCGGGCGGCGGTCGCCAGCCTGGCCGCGTGATGATCGCGCCCGC
>DASSLH010000654.1:0-2189 GCA_035689625.1 Candidatus Methylomirabilota bacterium
CGCCGCGTGCGCTTCTTCGAGCACGACGTGCTCGGCGCCGCCCGGACCCGCGCGATCGCCGAGCGCCTGCGCCTGCCGGGCCGCGCGGTGACGCTGCTCGAGCGGCTGGTGCGCCACCACCTGCGCCCGATGCACCTGGCCCAGTCCGGCGTGAGCCGGCGCGCGCGCTGGCGCTTCTACCGCGACCTCGGCCACGACACGCGCGACCTCCTGCTGCTGGCGCTGGTGGATGCCGCCGCCGTCACCGGCGCCTCGCCGCTGGCCGTCTGGCGCCGCGCGACGCTGGTCCGCGACCTGTTCTCCGGCTGGGCCGAGGCCGACACCGCCGCGGCGGCGCCGCCGCTGGTCCGCGGCGAGGACGTCATGGCCCGCTACGCGCTGGCGCCCGGCCCCGCGGTGGGCGCGCTGCTGGCCCGCGCGCGCGAGGCGCAGGAGCTGGGCCTGGTACGCACGCGCGAGGAGGCGCTGGGCTACCTTGACTCGTCCGGCGCAGGCTCCTAGAGTACGGTCACTCGTCGCTGAGCAGGATTCCCGCGATCCGAGGAGGCTTTCGACCATGAGTCATTGGCGCTTCGTCGTTGCCCTGCTGTCCATCGTCCTCTTGCCGGCCCTGGCCGCGGCGGCGCCGGCAGGGAAGGTGATCATCGCGCAGGGCGTGGATCCCACGACGCTGGACATGGCCAACCAGCAGGAGACGCCGGCCTCGAACGTCGGCGCCCAGCTCTTCGACACGCTGATCGAGCGCGACGCCAGCGCCAGGCTGGTGCCGTGGCTGGCCGTCGAGATGCCCAAGCTCGTGAACCCCACGACCTGGGAGGTCAAGCTGCGGAAGGGCGTCAAGTTCCACAACGGCGAGGAGTTCAACGCCGACTCGGTGAAGTTCAGCCTGGAGCGCGTGGCCAACCCGGCCAACAAGCTGCGGGCGACGTCGCTCTTCACGCTCATCGAGAAGGTGGAGGTCGTCGACCCCTACACGGTGCGTGTGCACACCAAGAAGCCGTGGCCGTTGTTCACCAACTCGATGTCCTTCCGCCAGGCGGCGATGTACCCGCCCAAGGAGTACGCCGGCAAGGACACGGCGGCGATCTCCAAGAACCCGATCGGGACCGGTCCCTACAAGTTCGTGAAGTGGTCGCGCGACGAGGAGATCGTGCTGGAGGCCAACCCCAGCTACTGGATGGGCGCGCCGAGGATCAAGACGGTCGTGTTCAAGCCGATCCCCGACGACGCCGTCCGCGTGGCCGCGCTGCAGAACGGCGAGGTGGACGTGGCGGTGAACATCCCGCCGCACCTGGCGCCGGTCATCGCCAAGCACCCCAAGATCTTCCTGAGCAGCGCGCCGTCGATCCGCACGATCCAGCTGATGATCTACACGCACCAGTTCGACCAGAACAACAAGCTGGTCGGTCCCTACAACGGGCCGACGGCCGACAAGCGCGTGCGCCAGGCGCTGGCCGCAGCACTCGACGTGGACGAGATCATCAAGAGCGTGCTGGACGGCAAGGCCATCCGCGTGGCGACCATGCTGACCAGCATGCACTTCGGCTTCGACGGGACACTGAAGCCGATCAAGCACGACCCGGCCCGCGCCAAGAAGCTGCTGGCCGAGGCCGGCTTCGCCAACGGCGTGGAGATCACGCTGAACGCGCCGCAGGGCCGCTACGTGCGCGACAAGGAGGTCGCCGAGGCGGCGGCCGGCCAGCTGAACAAGGCCGGCATCAAGGCCACGCTGCACACCTACGAGTGGGGTAACTACCTCAACAACATGGTCTACGTCCACAAGGCCGGGCCGGTGTGGCTGATCGGCTGGGGCACCAACTCGCTGGACGCCGAGACCGTCTACGTGCCGCTGTTCCGCACGGGCAACACGTTCGACAACTGGCACAACGAGGACTTCGACGGCATGCTCGACGAGGCGCAGACGATGCTGGATGGCAAGAAGCGCCTCGAGCAGTACCACAAGATCAACAAGCTGTGGGTGGAGGAGATGCCCGCCATCCCGCTCTACCAGCAGATCGACCTCTATGGCGCCAACAAGCGGCTGAACTGGAAGGCGCGCAGCGACGAGCTGATCAAGGCCTACGACATGGCGATCAAGTAGAATGTAGAGCGATGCGGCCGTAATTCAGTGGCAGAATGCCAGCTTCCCAAGCTGGACGTCGCCGGTTCGAATCCGGTCGGCCGCTCCA
>DASSLH010000655.1:0-10660 GCA_035689625.1 Candidatus Methylomirabilota bacterium
CGCCAGCAGCGCGACGAGGACGAGCGCCACGATAATCGTCACCGGCACCCACGGCAGCCGCGCGAGCGCGTCGGCCGCCGGCGCCGCCTCGAGCGGCGCGGTCTCGGTCGCCGGCAGCGCCTCGGCGGGCGCGGAGGCGAGGCTAGGCATGGCGCACGCGCGGATCGAGGTAGGCGTAGAGCACGTCCACCGCCAGGTTGACGACCAGCACGATCGTCGCCTGCAGCAGGATGACGGCCTGCAGGAGCGGATAGTCGCGGAAGATCACCGCCTCGTAGGTGAGCCGGCCCACGCCGGGCCAGGCGAACACGGTCTCGGTCACGATGGCGCCGGTCACCATGAGCGCGAAGAAGACGCCGAACAGCGTGACGACCGGGATGAGCGCGTTGCGCAGGCAGTGCTTCCAGATCACGACCAGCTCCGGGAGTCCCTTGATGCGCGCGAGCTTCACGAACTCGGTGTCCAGCACCTCCAGCACGCTGGAGCGCACCAGCCGCGTCATGCCGGCCACGAGGAAGCCGCTCAGCGTCACGACCGGCAGCACGAAGTGCGCCGGCCCGCCCATGCGCGCCGACGGCAGCCAGCCGAGCTGCACGCTGAAGACGTAGATCAGCACGACGCCGAGCCAGAACGACGGCGTGGCGATGCCGAGCACGGCCACGATGCCGACGAGGCGGTCCACGACGGTGCCGCGACGGACGGCGGCCAGCAGCCCCAGCGGGATGGAGACGAGCACCGAGGCCGCCAGCGCCAGCGGCGCCAGCATCAGCGTGTTGGGCAGCCGCTCGAAGAACACCGCCACCGCGGGCTGGCGGTAGCGGATGGACGTGCCCAGGTCACCGTGCAGCGCGCCCGACAGGAACACGCCGAGCTGCACGTGCAGCGGCCGGTCCAGGCCGAGGACGTGGAGCAGGTGCTCGCGGTCGGCGGCCGTCGCGTCCTCGGGCAGCAGCAGGTCGGCGGGGTTGCCGGTGACGCGCGCCAGCGCGAACACGACGACGGCGAGCACCGCCAGCACCACCACGCTCTGGAGCAGCCGCCGGACGACGTACCGCTGCACGGCGGCCTAGATCAATTCCAGGGACGCTCGTCGGGGCGCGGCATCCGCTCGGCGACGTCGCCGAACTCGTGGCGGCCAGGGATCGGCTTGAACTCGCCGACGCGCTTGGGATTGACCGCCCAGTAGCCCATGCCCTCGATGATCGGCACCGCCATCCAGGTGTTGGCGACGAGCTCCACCATCCGGTTGCCGGCGGCCAGGCGCCGGGCGTCGTCGGGCTCGGAGACGACGGCGTCGTAGGCCCTGTCCGCCTCCTGACAGAGCGCCGGGCACTCGTTGGGCTCGCCGAACAGGTGCTGCGGGCCCTTGGAGGTGAAGCTCACCGCATAGCGCGGCGCCGGCTCGGGGCGGCTCACCGTGCGGTACATGGACACCGTGCCGACCAGCGACTTCTGCTCGCGCTCCATCGGGTTGAAGACGCCGAACTCCACGCTGCGCATGTCCACCTTCACGCCGATTTTTTCCCAGAAGCCGACCAGCGTCTCGCCGACCTGGGTGATGAACGGCGTGCCGGGCAGCGCGGTGTTCCAGAACGTCATGCGGAAGCCGCCGGGGTGCCCGGCCTCGGCCAGCAGCTGGCGGGCGCGGATCGGATCGTAGCGGTACGCCTTCTTCGCCCACGCCTCCCAGCGCGCGTGGTCCACGTCGCTCGAGAACGGGAACACCGCGTAGGGCATCGGCCAGCGCGCGTACTTGCCCATGACGTGCTCGATGATCTGCTGGCGGTCGATGGCCAGCGACAGCGCCTCGCGCACGCGCACGTCGTTGAGCGGCGAGCCCTTCGCCTCCGGCTTGTAGAGGCCCCAGAGCTGGTAGACCGCCTGCATCGTGCCGGGGACCGTGACGATCTTCATGCCGCCCGACTGCGCTTCCTTGATCGCCTCGGGGCCGATGGCGGCGATGGCCGCCTCGCCGGTACGGACCATGGCCACGCGCGTCGCCTGCTCGGGCACCAGCAGGATGACCATCTTCTTGAAGTGCGGCGTGCCCCGCCAGTGGCCCGGCACCGCCTCGTACTCGATGCGGTCGCCGGGGACGTTGCGCACGAACTTCCAGGGGCCGCTGCCGACGGGCTTGTCGCGGAAGCCCTTGGCGCCGACGCTCTCGAAGTACTTCTTGGGCATCACCGAGCCTTCCATGAACACGGCCCGCGAGAGGCTCGCCGCGAAGTACGGGATGACGCCCCTGGTGTAGACGCGCACGGTGGTGTCGTCCACGACCTCGACGCGATCGACCGCGCGCCGCAGCGCGGCGGCGCCGGAGGTGATGGACTCCGGGGACATCGTGCGCTCGAGGCTCCACTTCACGTCCTGGGCGGTGACCGGATCGCCGTTGTGGAACTTCAGCCCCTTGCGCAGGTAGAACGTCCAGCTCTTGCCGTCCGCCGCGCGCTGCCAGCGCTCGGCGACGCCGGGCCCGATGCCGCCCTTGTCGAGATCGAAGCCCACCAACGAGTCCCACACCGGCGCCTGGTAGTGCGCGTGCGGCGGGCGCGACTCGAGGATCGGGTCCATCACCTGCGCGCCCAGCGTGTCGAGCGCGATGACGAGCGTGTCCTTGTCGAACGCGGCGGCAGGCGCGGCGCCCGCGAGCGCCAGCAGCGCCGTGGCGACGAGCGCGAGCGCGGCCGGCCGTCGCACGCTCATCGCCCGACCCGGGCGGCCTCGAACAGGCGCTCGGCCCGGGCGAGGTTGAAGACGCCGCACGAGCAGAAGCGCGACAGGCAGCGGCTGGCGTCGGCCGAGGTCCGCCGCCCCTCCTTGACCATCTGCACCAGCTTCTGCACCAGGCCGAAGGAGACCATGCCGTGGCCGCACATCGTCATGATCTCGAGGGTGCGGCGGTCGGGCAGGCGGTCGGTCTGCCCCATGCAGAAGCCCAGCGAGAACTCGACGCTGTGGCGCGTGATGCCGGCCTTGTCGGCGGCCGCGCGCACGTCGTCGGTGAGGCCGCTGATGTTGATGGACAGCCCGAGGTCGCGCTCGCGCAGCTCCTTGAGGCACGCGGTGAGCTTGCCGAGGTCGTCGAAGATCGCGTTGACGACGCCGGGCTCGTCGATGCCGGCGATCACCTCGTCGGGCCCCACACCGCCGTTGCGGTGCCAGTGCGCCAGCGGCGTGAGGTGCTCGGACGGCCGGTGGTAGCTGCCCTTGCGGCCGCCGCCGATGGAGACGGGGCCGTGCTTGCGGGCGATCTCCAGGAACGTCTTGAGCTTGGGCAGGCTGCCCTCGCGGTTGGCCCGCGTGGGGATCGCGAAGACGATGTAGTCGTCCTTCTGGGTCTCGGGGGCGCCGTAGCGGTGCAGGGTGTTCGTCATGCCGTGGCCCTCCACAGCGGCCGTCCCAGCCCGAGGTTGGTCTTGCCTCGCCAGAACGGGAAGCCCTCCGCGCGCAGCACGTCCTCCAGCTCGGTGCCGCCGCGCTCGTCGCAGCGCGCCGACACGCCCAGGCACATCACCGTCTCGATCTGGGCGGTGAGCGTGCGCAGCACGCGCAGGAGCTCCGGCACGCGATCGATCCGCGTCTTCACCTCGACGATCGCCGACATGATCTTCTCGTTGAGGACGTCGTCGCGGATGTGGCCGGTCTTCGTATCCGGCATGAGCGAGGTGACGGGATTGTCCTTCTCGAAGTCGACGCCGATAGCGGACAGGCCGCGGGTGACGCGGTCGATGTCCCGGAACCGCACGCCGATGCCCGGCCGTCCGAACTCGATGGTGAAGCCGGCCTCGCCGGGGCCGACCCGGCCGGTGACGTCGTTGGTCTTCACCTCTTCGGTGCCGCGGCCGCCGATGCCGGTGGACTCGTGCGGCACCACCGGGTCGGAGAACGCCCGGCGCACGTTGCGCGGGAACGCCATGCTGCCCTCGGCGAGGGCGCCGGTCGGGCACACGTCCGGCTCCGGCTCGAACCGAAAGCGCAGCGCGCGGGCGACGGCGCGGATCGTGCGGACGGCGGAGGGATTGAGCCGCTCGCGCGACATCCCGCGCCAGCAGGTGTAGCACTCGACGCACTCGTCCTCGTTCACGCTGGCGCGATGGCTGTAGACGTCCACGGAGATCGCGCCCATCGGGCACACCGCGACACAGTTGCCGCAGCCGACGCACTTCGCCTGATCGATCCGCATCGCTCGCTGACCTCCGCAACGACGCTACGCCGCCGGACTGACCACGGTCAACGAGACGCGCCCCTCACTCTGCTAGTGCAATCGGTCCAGCGAGCCGCCTTGACAGCGCCCGCGCCGCAAGGTACGAGGGGGCGCGGAGGACAGCCATGAAGGTGAAAGCGGTCAACGGCTTCGCGCGGATCCTCAAGGCCGAGGGCATTCCCTGGGTCTCCTGCTACCCGACCAGTCCCGTCAACAACGCGCTCGGCGAGGAAGGCGTGCCGATCCTGATGATGGGCGAGGAGCGCTTCGCGGTCGCCGTGGCCGACGCGTTCTCGCGCGTGACGTGCGGCCGGCAGATCGGCGCCTGCACCGTCATGGCCGGCCTCAACGCCGCCGGCATCCAGATGGCGTACGGCGCCGTCGCCCAGGCCTGGGAGGACTCCTCGCCGGTGCTGGTGATCGCCGAGGGCCTCGGGCCCGGGATGAGCCGCCACACGCACTACGACATGGCCGGCGCGTTCAGGTCCGTCACCAAGTGGGTCGGCGAGATCGACCGCGCCGAGCTGGTGCCCGACTACGTGCGGCGCGCGTTCACGCACCTGCGCTCGGGCCGGCCGGGCCCGGTGCTGCTCCTGATCCCGCGCGATCTCGGCGAGTACGAGGAGGATGAGCATCCCTACGCGCCGGTCAAGGGCTGGCGCTCCGGCCCTGATCCCGACGACGTGACCGCCGCCATCAAGGCGCTGCTGGCGGCCAGGGCTCCCCTGCTGCACGTCGGCGAGGGCGTGCTCTACGCCGACGCCACCCACGAGCTGCTGCAGTTCGCCGAGGCGGCCCAGCTGCCGGTGATGACGACGCTCAAGGCCAAGGGCGCGTTCCCCGAGAACCATCCCCTCTCGGTCGGCGTGCGCGGCTCGATGACCGAGCACTTCCTGCGCCGGGCCGACGTGCTGCTGTCCGTCGGCTCCAGCCTCTTCCCCAATCGCTTCAGCCACGCCGTGCCCGACGCCGACAAGAAGACGATCATCCAGTGCACGGTGGACACGCTGGACCTCAACCGCAGCTACGAGACGCGCCACGCCGTCGTCGGCGACGCCAGGCTCACGCTGCAGGCGCTCATCGCCGAGCTCGGCAAGCGGGGCGGCGTGGCGAAGAAGCCGGCGCTGCTGGAGGAGATCCGCACGCAGCGGGCGGCGTTCACGGCGAAGTTCCGGCCGCTGCTGGAGTCCGAGGAGACGCCGATCAATCCCTACCGCGTCTTCGGCGACCTCATGAAGGTGCTCGACCCGCAGGCCTCGTTCCTCACCGCCGATTCCGGCAACACGCGCGATCAGACGAGCACGGTCTACGAGACGCAGATCCCGCGCGGCTACCTCGGCTGGGGCAACGTCTCCACGCTGGGCTTCAGCCTGGCCGGCGCGCTGGCCGCCAAGCTGGCGTTCCCCAACCGCCAGGTCGTGCACGTCACCGGCGACGCCGGCGTCTGCTACATGATGGGCAACTTCGAGGCGGCCGCGCGCTACCGGCTCGGCATCACCACGATCCACATCAACAACGGCGGCTACTCGGGCTATGGCCCCGGCTTCTGGGGCGGCGGCCACGATCCGTACACGTGGAAGGTCTCGGATCACGGTGCGGCCTGCATGTCGTCGATGGCGAAGGCCGTCGGCTTCCACGGCGAGGACGTGAGCAAGCCGGCCGAGATCATCCCGGCGCTCAGGCGCGCCTTCGACGAGAACGCCAGGGGGCGCCCGGCGTTCCTCGAGTTCCTCTGCTCCCACCATCCCGTGCACGGCGGCTGGGTCAGGCCGGGCCCTGCGCATTAGGAGACCACGATGGCGCGATTGACGGCGATCAAGGGCAAGGAGCAGGTGGCGGCCAAGGACCACGCGATCGTGGACGGGATCGTGAAGAGTCGGGGCGCCGTGCAGGGACCGTTCACGATGTTCCTGCACAGCCCCGAGCTGGCCGGGCGCGTCGCCCACGTGGGCGCCTACGTGCGCTTCGAGGGCTCGCTCGACATGCGCGTGCGCGTGCTGGCCGCGATGACGGTCGCCCGCGAGCTCGACGCCCTCTACGTCTGGGGCGCCCAGACGGGCGCCGCCCGCAAGCTCGGCGTCCCCGAGACGACGATCGCGGCGATCCGCGCGCGGCACAGCCGCGTGCTGCCGCCCGAGGACGCGCAGGTCGTGGACTTCACCCGCGTGCTGCTGCAGAAGCACCGCGTGGACGCCGCGGCCTTCAAGGCCATGCAGCAGAGGCTGGGCGACGACGGCCTGATCCAGCTCACCGGCGCCATCGGCTACTACAGCATGCTGGCGATGACGGTGAACGCCTGCGAGCTGGAGCCGGCGCCCGGCGCCGACGTCCTGGCGGTGTAGCGATGCTCATCGTCGACGCGCAGGTCCACATCTGGAGCGCCGGCAAGCCGACGAACGCCAACCATCGCCAGGTGCCGGCCTTCACCGCCGACGAGCTGCTGAAGGAGATGGACGCGGCGGGCGTGCACGCGGCGATCATCCACCCGCCCGCCTCGTGGGATCCGAACTCCAACGAGCTGGCGGTGGAGGCGGCGAGGCGACATCCCGATCGCCTGGCGATCCTCGGCAACTTCCCGCTCGACCGCCCCGAGAGCCGAAGCCTCGTCGACACCTGGAAGCAGCGGCCGGGGATGCTCGGCCTCCGCTTCGTGTTCCTGCAGCCGCACCAGAAGACGTGGCCCACCGACGGCACGATCGACTGGCTGTGGCCGGCCGCCGAGCGCGCCGGGCTGCCGGTGGCGCTGCTCGCCGGCGGCTTCCTGCCCAAGGTCGCCCAGGTGGCCGAGCGCCACCCGCGGCTCAAGCTCATCGTCGATCACCTCGGCCGGCCGTCCGGCACGAAGGACGACGCCGCCTGGGCGAACCTGGACGAGATGCTGGCGCTGGCGAGGTATCCCAACGTCGCCATCAAGGCCACGGGCGCGCCCAGCTACTCGAGCGAGGGCTATCCCTGGCGCAACATCCACGGCCACCTGCGGCGGATCTTCGACGCCTTCGGTCCCGCCCGGATGTTCTGGGGCACCGACATCACGCGCATGCCCTGCTCCTGGCGGCAGTGCGTGACGATGTTCACCGAGGAGCTGCCGTGGCTCGCCGGCCGCGACCTCGAGCTGGTGATGGGTCGTGCGGTCTGCGACTGGCTCGGCTGGAGGCTGCCGGCGCGATGAAACGCGTCGAGATCGCGCGCTACGGCGCGCCCGAGGAGGTCGCGCGCTGCGTGGACGTCCCCGACGTCGGCGCGCCGGCGGCCGGCGAGGTCGTCTTCGACGTCCTGCTGTTCCCGATCAACCCGGCCGACGTCTCGTTCTGCCGCGGGACCTACCGGCTGCGGCCGCCGCTGCCGGCCACGCCCGGGGCCGAGTGCGTCGGCCGCGTCGCCGCCGTCGGCGCCGGCGTCACGCACGTCAGGCCCGGCGACCTCGTGATCAACCTGCAGCGGGAGAACTGGGCGCAGCGCCGGCGCGTGAAGGCCGACGACGTCATTCCGATTCCGCCCGGTACCGACGTGCAGCAGGCCGCGATGCTGCGCATCAACCCGCCGACGGCGCTGCTGCTGCTCAACGACTTCGTCGATTTCAAGGCCGGCGACTGGATCATCCAGAACGTCGCCAACTCCGCGGTCGGTCGGCTGGTGGTCCAGATGTCGCGAGCGCTCGACGTGCGGACGATGAACGTGGTGCGGCGCGAGGCGCTCTTCGACGAGCTGAAGGCGCTGGGCGCCGACGCCTGCGTGGTGGACGCTCCCGGTTTGGCCGAGGCGGTGAAGGCGAAGACCGGCGGCGCGCCGGTCCGCCTGGCGCTCGACGCGGTGTCGGGCCAGGCCACGGCGCGCCTGTCCGGCTGTCTCGCGGAAGGCGGCGTGATCGTCAACTACGGCTCGATGAGCGGCGAGGACCCGGTGATGTCGCGCGCCGGATTGATCGGAGGCGGCCAGAAGCTGGTCGGCTTCATCCTCGGCCGCGGCCTGTCCACGCGCACGCTCGACCAGGTGCGCGCGATCTACGCCGAGCTCGGGCGCCAGGTGAAGGACGGCTACCTGCACGCGCCCGTCGAGAAGGTCTATCCCATCGACGACATCCAGGCCGCGCTCGTGCACGCCCAGCGCGCCGGGCGCAGCGGCAAGATCCTGGTCGCGCCGGGCGGAATGCTCTAGCGCGCCGGCTTCAGCTTCAGATCCTCGTACGGCAGCGAGTACGCGATCCCGGTGACCAGGCCCATGCCCGACTCGGCGACGCGGGGGCCGTAGGCGCTGATGAACGCCGGCTCGACGACCGGCGCGAACATCGCGCGCTCGTGCATGAGCTGCTGGATCTTCTGCAGCAGCGCCTCCCGCTTCTTGACGTCGGTCTCGCTCGACTGCTCGCGGAAGAGCGCGTCGATGTCCGGGTAGCCGCCGTAGGAGCGGATGCCGGTGCTGATCACGAACGCCTCGATGCGGGTGGCGGCGTTGCCGGCGGCCGCGCTGCCCGGCCGCACCAGGTTCTTGAAGCCCTTCTCGGCGTCGGTCTTGTAGAACCCGGCCCGCTCCATCGCGCGCACGCGCGCGCGGATGCCCACGGCCTGGAAGTCGTTGACGACGGCCTCGACCGTGGCCGTGTAAACGGTGTCGCAGGCGACCTCGCCGGCGTCGAAGCCCTGCGGATAGCCGGCCTCGGCCAGCAGCTTGCGGGCGCCGGCCGGGTCGTACGGATACGCCGGCGCCGGCCAGTAGAACTGGAAGTCGCGCGGGATGATGCTCGAGCTCACGCGCGCGAAGCCGAGATACTCGGCCTCGTTGAACGCCTGCCGGTTGATGGCCAGGTTGGCGGCCAGGCGCACGCGCCGGTCGTGCCAGGGCGACTTCGGATCCCACTGCTGAGTGAAGGTGATCCACTCGGTGAACGTCGGATTCGTCGGCTTGAGCGTGAGCCCGGGCGTGCGCTTGACCTCCTCGGCCAGCGGCCCCTTGAGCGAGTAGGCGATGTCCACCTCGCCGCGCTTGAGCATCGCCAGCCGCGTGGTGTCGTCGGGCACGGAGCGGAACACCAGGCGCTTGATCGCCGGCGTCTTGCGCCAGTAGCCCTCGTTGGCCTCCAGCACCAGCTCCACGCCCGGCGTGAACGACACGAACCGGTAGGGCCCGGCGCCGACCGGAGCCTTCTTGAAGCCGTCGACGCCCACACGCTCGACGTAGCGCTTGGGCACGATCCAGGCCGCGCCGGTGGCCGGCGTGGCATAGAACGTCATGAAGTCGGGCCAGGGCTGCTTGAGGCGGATGCGCACGTGCTGCGCGTCGAGCACGTCCACGCCGGCCACCCGCGCCTTGAGCGTGGCGGCGGCGCCGCCGCGGTAGCGCTCGAGCGAGAACTTCACGTCCTCGGCGGTCACCGGGTCGCCGTTGTGGAACTTCACGCCCTTGCGCAGGACGAAGTCGTAGGCCAGGCCGTCCTTGCTCGCGCTCCACGACTCGGCCAGGCTCGGCGCCGCCGGGTTGCCGGGCATCGGCTTCACCAGGGCGTCGTGCAGCGCGTAGAGCATCATGAACGGCGTGATCACCGACGGCGTCTCGGCCGGATCGAACCAGGTGGGCGCCAGCGAGATGTGCACCGCCCAGGTCAGCTGGCCCTCCGGCGCGGCGGCGGCCGGCGCCGCCAGCGTGACGAGCAGGGCGAGCGCGAGCACCGCCACGCGCGCGGGCCGGCGTGGACTCATGCGCGCGAAAACGCCGGCGCGATGTCGCGCGCGAAGCGGCGCAGCGTGGCGATGCCGCCCGCGCTGTTGAGCAGCACGTACTCGGCGCCGGCGTCGCGCAGCGCCTGCAGCTTGGCGGCGATCTCGTCGGGCGTGCCGTAGAGCGCGCCGGCCTCGCTGGCCTCCAGCGTGTCGGCGTACGACAGGATGCTCGAGGGGTTCGCGCCGTCGGGGGTCTGGGCGAGGCGCGCCACCCGCCGGCGGGCCGCCAGCCGCGTCTGCAGCGCCTGTTGCCGCTCGGCCTCGGTGGCGGTGACGTACACCGAGCGCGTCACGGCCACGCTCGCCGGATCGAACGTCCGCCCGCGCGCCTGGACCTCGGCCTTGAAGCGCGCGATGCGCTCGCCGATCTGCTCGATCGGCGCGAACTGGTCGAGCAGCAGGTTGGCGCCGTGCTCGGCCACGCGGCGGATCGAGGCCGGCCGGCCGCCGCCCATCCAGAGCGGCGGATGCGGCTTCTGGGCGGTCGGCGGCTCCACCACGACGCTGTCGAACTGCCAGTACTTGCCGTGGTGAGACCACGGCCTGTCCGACGTCCACGCCCGGACGAGCACCGCCAGCGCCTCCTCGAAGCGTTCGTCGGCCTCCTCCATCGGAATGCAGAAGCCGGTGAACTCGTTGTTCCGGTAGCCCTGCCCCACGCCGAAGTCGAGGCGGCCGCCGGACAGCAGGTCGATCGTCGCCGTCTGCTCGGCGAGCAGCACCGGGTTGTGCCACGGCA
>DASSLH010000656.1:0-2575 GCA_035689625.1 Candidatus Methylomirabilota bacterium
CGGGTTCTCGGCGATGTTCTTGACCTTGCGCGCGTCGTCCCCGGAGCCGAAGTAGATCTTGCCGCCGCGCAGCACGTGGCAGACGGGCACGACGTGGGGAATGCCGGCCGCGCCGCACGTCGCCACCCGGCAGGCGCGCTCCCACGCGACGAACTCCGCGACCTTCTTCGTGAGCCGGGCGGGCGAGCGGCGGGCCATCGCGTCCTCCTCACCCGCGCGCGGCCGGCGCGCGGCCGGTCGTCAGCGCGCGGGCGCCTGCCAGAGCGCGTGGCCCACGAAGAACGGCCCCAGCGCCTGGATGTACTGCGAGGTCTGGACGGTCTTGCGCATGGCCTGCACCAGGTGCGAGAGCGGGTGCAGGTCGCGGCCCACGAGGCCGATGACGAAGTCGTTGTCGTTGACGTCCAGGCCGTGGCAGGCCAGGCGGATGTCGTGGGCGAGGTCGCCGTCGCCGTAGGCGCGGCCCAGCACGCTGTGCTCGCGCACGACCGTGCCCTGCTCCGGCGGCGACAGCCGCGCGAAGGCGCCGGTGCGCCGCAGCGGGTACCAGATCCCCCACGGCCAGGCCGCGTTGAGCGCCGTCCGCCGCGGCCGCCGCAGCAGCCACTCGTCGAGATCGGCCTCGAAGCCGGACGAGTACGTGCGGCCGAGCATCGTGAGCTCGGGCTTGAGCACGAGATCGCCGAACGGCCCGCCGTTGAGCAGCTCACGGAACGGCCCGACGAAGAACGCGGGGTCCTCGCTCATGCCGAGCACGGCGACGCCGCGCGGGTCGTTGACGTCCTGGTAGAGCACCGCCTCCAGCCGGGCGGCCTCCAGCGCGCGGACCAGCGGCTTGGGATCGGTGCAGCCGCCGAAGGCCTGCAGCTGCATGAACAGGCGGCGCTCGGAGGCCTGCTGGTTGGCGCCGCGCTCCCGGACGTCCACCTTCGTCTCCTCCACGTTCAGCCTCCCCGCGTGTGCATCTCGAGGTGCGGATCGCGCTTGAGCCCGGCGATCTGCACGAGCGGCTGCCGCGCGTCCAGCGCCAGCCGGTCCTCGGCCCCCCGATCGGTCCGCGCCCGCCAGCCACCGGTGATCAGCGCCTTGAGCGCCTCGGGACCGGCGCCGCCGCGGAACGGCCCGCGCAGGTCGATGCCCCGCGTCGCGTACAGGCACAGATACCACACGCCGTCGGCCGTGAGGCGGCTGCGATCGCAGTCGGCGCAGAAGGGCACGGTCGTCGAGGCGATGATGCCGAAGGTCGTGCCGTCGGGCAGCCGGAAGCGGTCGGCCGGCGCCGTGGAAGCTTCCTCGACGGGCTCGATGCGGCCGTAGCGGCGCGCGAGGCGCTCGAGGATCTCGCGGCGGCCGACCACCTGGTCCATGGACCAGCGGGTGGCGCCGCCGACGTCCATGTACTCGATGAAACGAACCTCGGCCGGCACGCCGCGCGCGAACTCGATGAGCGCGGCCAGCTCGTCGTCGTTGGCGCCGCGGATGACGACGCTGTCGAGCTTGTTGCCGGTGAAGCCGGCCGGGGCCAGGCTGGCGATCCCCTCCAGCACCTGGGCGTGGGTGCGGCGGTTGGTCAGCCGGGCGAAGCGCTCGGGATCGAGCGTGTCGAGGCTGACGGTCACCCGGTGCAGGCCGGCGGCCTTGAGCGCGGGCGCATGCTCGGCGAGCAGGACGCCGTTGGTCGTCATGGCCAAGTCGCGCAGCCGCGGCTTGGCGGCCAGCATGCGGATCAGGCGCGGCAGGTCGCGGCGCAGCAGCGGCTCGCCGCCGGTGAGACGCACCTTGTCCACGCCGAGGTCGAGGAAAACGTCCACCAGCGCGGCGATCTCGCCGAAGTGCAGGATGTCCTCGCGCGGCAGCCAGACGTACTCCTCCTCCGGCATGCAGTAGCCGCAGCGCAGGTTGCAGCGGTCGGTGACCGACACGCGCAGGTTGCGCAGCGCGCGGCCGCGGGTGTCGAGCACGCTCACGAGGCGACTCCCGCCGTCAGCGGCGCCCCGTCGGCCTGGGCGCGCTCCCACTCGCGCACGAGGCCGGCCTTCTTGACGCCGACCTCGAAGTGGTCCCACGGCAGCCGCTCGTCGAGCGCGCGCGGCCGCGTCGTGTGGAAGTCGAGGTCGCCGTCCCACTCGCGCAGCGCGCGCCGCCAGTCGCCGCCCAGCCGCGCGGCCGCCTCCAGGAAGTCGGCGACGCGACGATCGCCCCGCGCCAGCAGGGCCTGCAGCGCCGCCTCGCGCGGGTTCTCGTGCAGCACCCTCACGTTGGACAGCCCCCCGACGCCCTGCTTGATCGTGGCCAGCTTGCGCGAGAGCGCGTCGGCGCCGGCGAATGGCGCCCACTGGAACGGCGTCCACGGCTTGGGCACGAAGGAGGAGATCGACAGCGTCAGGCGGCCGAAGGGCCGCCCCTGGGGATCGAGGATGCGCAGCCGCTCGAGCATCCGGCGCGCCAGCGCGGGAATCGCCTCGACGTCCTCGTCGGTCTCGGTCGGCTGGCCGATCATGAAGTACGTCTTGAGGTTCGGGATGCCGTGCGCGCGCACGAGGTCGCAGGCGGCCAGGATCTGCGCGTCGCTGAT
>DASSLH010000657.1:0-5085 GCA_035689625.1 Candidatus Methylomirabilota bacterium
GAGAAGTCGGTGGTGTTGAGCGGGTGCTTCACGTCGCCCAGCACCTCGCCGCCGGAGGCCTTGACCACCGCGGTCGTGTCGCGCTCGAGCGCCTGCCCGAAGGCGTAGTCGGCGGTGAGGAAGAACCAGGTGTCGCCGCCGGTCTTCACGACGGCGTTGCCGGTGCCGTTGGCCAGCGCCCACGTGTCGTAGGTCCAGTGCACCGTGTTGGGCGAGCACGCCTTGCCGGTGAGATCGGACGAGGCGGCGCCGGAGACGAGAAACACCTTGCCCTTGTCGCGGGTGACCTGGTTCACGGCCAGCGCCACCGCCGAGTTCGGCACGTCCACGATGACGTCCACCTTGTCGGCGTCGTACCACTGGCGGGCGATCTGCGAGCCGACGTCGGCCTTGTTCTGGTGGTCGGCGGAGACGATCTCGACCTTGATCCCCTTCTTGTCGGCGCCGAAGTCCTCCACCGCCATGCGGGCGGCGACGACGGAGCCGGGCCCGCCGATGTCGGCGTAGAGGCTCGACATGTCGCTCATGACGCCGATCTTCACCACGCCGTCGGAGATCTGCGCCGAGGCGGGCACGGCGGCGACGAGGATCACCGCCGCCACGAGCAGCAAGCGCGCGAGCAGCATAGAAGGCTCCTTTCTCACACTCCGAGGTAGTCGTGCAGCTTGTCCATGTTGGCGTCGAGGTCGGCGTTGGCGATCGTGTCGATCACCCGGCCCCGCTCCATGACGTAGTGCCGATCGGCCACGGTGGCCGCGAAGCGGAAGTTCTGCTCGACGAGGAGGATCGTGAAGCCCTCGCCCTTGAGCCGGCGGATGGTGGCGCCGATCTGCTGCACGATCACCGGGGCCAGCCCCTCGGTCGGCTCGTCGAGCAGCAGCAGGCGCGCGCCCGTGCGCAGGATGCGGCCGATGGCCAGCATCTGCTGCTCGCCGCCGGAGAGCTTGGTGCCCTGGCTGCGCAGCCGCTCCTTGAGGTTCGGGAACAGGTCGAAGATCGCGTCCACGCCGAGGCCGCCCGGCTTCACGACCGGCGGCAGCAGCAGGTTCTCCTCCACGTTGAGGCTGGCGAAGATGCCGCGCTCCTCGGGACAGAACGCCAGCCCCAGCCGCGCGATGAGGTTGGACGGCAGCGTGGTCAGCTCGACCGGGCCGAAGCGCGCCGAGCCGGTGCGCCGGCGCACGATGCCCATGATGGCCTTGAGCGTCGTGGTCTTGCCGGCGCCGTTGCGCCCGAGCAGCGTGACGACCTCGCCGGGGAAGACGTCGAAGTCCACGCCGTGCAGGATGTGCGACTCGCCGTACCAGGCGTGCAGGCCGCGGACGGCCAGCAGCGGCTCAGGCATGGGCGGCGCCCATGTAGGCCTGCACCACGTCGGGGTTGCGCGACACGCTCTGGTAATCGCCCTCGGCCAGCACCTCGCCGCGGGCCAGGACGGTGATGGTGTTCGAGAGGCTCTCCACGACGCTCAGGTTGTGCTCCACCATCAGGACCGTACGACCCGCCGCGACCTGCCGGATCAGCGCCGTGATGCGGCCGACGTCGTCGTGGGCCATGCCGGCCGTCGGCTCGTCCAGCAGCATCATCTCGGGCTCGAGCGCCAGCGTGGTGGCGATCTCCAGCGCGCGCTTGCGGCCGTAGGGTAGCTCCACGGCCGGGGTGGCCGCGAACGCGCCGAGCCCGACCGCCTCCAGCAGCTCGCGGGCGCGGCCGTTCAGCGCGTCGAGCGTCCGCTCCGAGCGCCAGAAGTCGAAGGAGGCGCCGCGCCGGCGCTGCAGCGCGATCCGCACGTTTTCCAGCACGGTGAGGTGCGGGAAGACGGCGGAGATCTGGAACGAACGCACCAGGCCCAGCCGGGCGATGTCGGCCGGGCGGCTGCCGGTGATGTCGCGGCCGTTGAAGACGATCCGCCCCGCCGTCGGCGTGAGAAAGTGGGTGAGCAGATTGAAGCACGTGGTCTTGCCGGCGCCGTTGGGGCCGATGAGCGCGTGGATCGTCGAGCGGCGGACGCGCAACGAGACGTTCCTGACGGCGACGAAGCCCCGGAACTCCTTGGTGAGGCCGTGGGTCTCCAGGATGATGTCGGCGGCCGTCGCCATGCTCACCGGTGATTGTGAAGAGCGCGGTGGAGGTTGTACGATCGCAACTGAGTCAGCGGGTAACGTATCACCCCCAGGGAGGGCCTGTCCATGTCATCGATCAGCCGGCGTCGCTTTCTTTTCACCGCGTCGGGCACGCTGGCCGCCGGCGCGCTCGCGCCGGCGCTGGTGCGCGCCCAGGCGTCGGTGAAGGTCGGCACCGCGGTGCTCGGTGACTACGCGCTGGCCGGTCCCTTCATCGTCGGCGTCGAGAAGGGCTTCTTCCGCACCGAGGGCGTGGAGGCCGAATACGTGCCGTTCACCGGCGGGCCCAACCTCGTGAAGGCGGTGATCGCCGGCGAGGTCCTGCTCGGCGCCGCCGGTAGCACCGACATCCTGGTGTTCCGCGAGGCCGGCATGCCGCTGAAGATGGTCGCCACCCACACCGAGGGCAACCACTTCACGTTCAACGTCGCGCCCGACGTGGGCAGCGTGGCGGATCTCAAGGGCAAGGCGATCGGCGTGACCGCCATCGGCGCGACCACCTGGGTCTTCGCGCGCATGGTGGCCAAGCAGCAGGGCTGGGATCCCGACAAGGACGTGAAGATCGTGGGCCTGGGCGGCCTGCCGGCCCAGCTCGCCGCGCTGTCGCGCAAGGAGATCCATGCCTTCGTGTGGGGCGACGGCGGCGCCGTCACTCAGCAGGCCGGCAAGTCCAAGGTGCTCATGCGGCTGGACAAGGTCACACCGCGCTGGATCAGCCAGATCCAGTACGTCTCCGAGGACGGCATCCGCAAGCGCGGCGACGACATCCGCAAGGTCATGAAGGGCATCTTCAGCGCGATCAAGTTCATGGTCGAGCACACCAACGACGCCGCCGCGATCGTCGCCCCCAAGATCGGCTGGAGCGTGGCCGACGTGCTGGCCGCCCACAAGATCTCCGGCGGCCTCATGTCCCACGACGGCACTGTCAGCATGGAGGCGCTGCGCTCGATGCAGGACACGCTGCTCGAGTTCGGCGTGATCAAGAAACGGCTGCCGATCGAGGAGCACGTGGCCCGCGACTTCGCCCCGGTGAAGCTCGGCGGATGACCCGCACGGCGTGGGCGCTCGCGCTGCTGCTCGCGGTGGCGCCGGGCGCCGCCCACGCCCAGATCTTCTTCGGCGACAAGCCGCATCCGTCGTTCATGCTGGGCCCGCTGTTCGTGCGGGCCAGCGTGACACCGAAGCTCGGCGACATCCCGGTCGACGTGTTCTTCTCGGTGGTCATTCCACCCAACGAGAGCATCGCCGGCGTCGAGCAGGACCTCTACCTGCTGTGGCCGGGCCAGGTGCTCGGCGATCCGGCGCTGGGCGGCGGCGAACCGGCGCTCGCCACGACGGTGAGCGAGCGCGGGTTCAAGGTCACCGGCGGCGGCCGGCTGCGTCTCACTGTCCGCAACCTCTTCCAGGTCGGCACACCGCGGCCGGCGGAGACGCTGGCGGGCGGCGCCCCGTTCGTGACGTTCGTGCGCGAGGGCGGCGCGCTGGGGCTCACGTCCCCCGCCGCCTGGATCCACATCCCCTGGCATCCGCAGTTCGCCAACCGCCTCTACCTGGTCGGCCTGCGGCTGCAGGCGGGCGGGCTCATCAAGGACAAGCCGGGAACGTGGTTCGAGCAGACGTTCTGGGGGCCTCGGCACCGGCTGGCGCTGTCCTTCGACGAGATCCGCCACCGCGCCGTCTTCCCCATGTACTTCGAGCATCGCGACCGCGTGGTGCGGCTGGCCGAGGATCCCGCGCAGCTGATCATCAACTTCGCCGACGCCGACCACCTCAAGATCGACGAGCTGTTTCCGCAGTCGGCGCGGCGCGAGCGGAGCGAGACGCAGCGCAACGTGGAGACGGTGTCGCTGTTCCTCGACCGCTCCGAGGGCCTGCAGCCGCAGGTGCTGACCGTGCAGTTCGGCTACTTCACGCGGCTGCAGTCGTGGGCGCCCGTGCTGATCCCCGCGCTCTTCTTCGCGCTCGGCAACGGCGCCGGCGTGCTCGTGCGGTCGGTGACCGAGCGCCTGCGCAGGCGGTGGGAGGGCCGCGTGGAGTTCGGCCGCATCCGCGAGAAGCCGCGCGTGCGCACCCAGGGCGTCGTGCTCGACGCCGACACCATGCGCCGCCTCGTCCCCGGCCAGACGACGTACGACGACGTCCTGCGCCTGTGCGGCCGCCAGGTGGAAGAACTCGCGCGGCTGACGTCCCCCGATCACCGCACGCTGGTCTACCGCGGCCGTCGCATCGTGCCGCGCCGGCGGCGGGCGCTGGGCTGGCTGGCGACGGTCGAGCACTGGGACGCCGAGGAGCACGAGGTGAACATCGAGCTCGAGCGCAACGTCGTGCAGGACGTGCAGGCGCGCGTGCGGCGGCGCCGCCTGCACGCGCCGGAGCCGGCCTAGAGCATCTCGCGCAGCCGGGCGGCGTCGAAGGGCTTGGTGATGGTGACCTCCACGCCCTCGGCCTCGAGCAGCGCGCGGAGCGTATCGCTCGAGGGGCGGTGTTACCCCAGGTTGGCGGAAGCCGCCAGGCGTGACAGCACGTACGGCGTGACCGTCACGTGCTCGCAGCAGGTCAGGCAGTAGAAGTCCAGCTCCAGCCCGGCGCGGCCGCCCATGAAGTCCATGCGCGTGGAGCAGCGGGCGTGGTGCAGGCCGCCGTCGGGGGCGCGGTACACCGTGGCCACCGGCGGGATCGTGGGCCGGGTCGTGGTCGTCGGGGTCTTGGTCGTCGTCGTCGCCACCGCCATGGGAATCCTCCTCGCGCGACGCTCGGTCGAGGCCGGACCTCGGTCCGCTACTGTCGCCATAGCACCAGCCAGCAGAGCGCGACACCGCCGACGAAGATCATCAGCGCCAGCGACGTGTACGCTCCGAATTCGGTCCAGGACACTGTGCTCGTTGCCTCCGCGCGGGGGGTGGCAGCAACGAACGTTCCACATTGACGCAACGTGAGCACGCCCACGATTCCACATAGATCG
>DASSLH010000658.1:0-2811 GCA_035689625.1 Candidatus Methylomirabilota bacterium
CACACGTCCGTGCGGGCGAGTGCACCGGCAAGCCGGCTCACGTCCGCTGGACTGGGAACCGGCGGCGCCCAATCTGAGGGCGCCCATTCGCGGTAACCGGCGATCGCCTCAGAGGCAACCGCGAAAGGGTGCGGCTCTTCTGAAGTGACCAGAGCGTGACTGTCATGTGGCCGCTGCGATGGCGTGATCGAGGTAGCGGGCTTTGTGGATGTGGTGTCGTTCTTGGGTGAGGTGGTATTGCCAGTAGGCGTCGAAGTCGCCGTTGGCTTTGAGGGCGCGTAGCTTCAGGATCGCTTCTGCGCCGGCGAGTCCCCAGCGGGCGCCGGTGATGTCCATGCGGTCTTTGACGAGGTGGCGGCAGGCGCCTTCGATGATCCCTGTCGCGATCGGCCAGCCCTCTCGCAGCGCGGTCGGGTAGTCGAGGTACGGGGCCTTGTTGGTGAGGTAGTTGGCGGCGTCGTCGGCTGGTTTGCGATTGACGCCTTGTAGTCGGGAGTTGGTCGCGGTGCGGCGGATCGTGCCGGCCACCTTGGTGGCGTGTCCTTCGAGCACCCTGGTCGCCTGGAGGTGCACCCAGTGGGTGGGGTCGAGGTCGGGGAACAGGCAGCCAGCGGCGTTCCACAGGTATTCGAGCACGTGCACGAAGTCGACGACGATCGTGACCTTGATCTCGCGTTTGCGAGCCTCGAAGCGGATCCGGTCGATCTGGTGGTTGGCGCCGTCGACCAGCGCGACCCAGGTGCGGCGGTGTTTGGGGTCGCGCCGCTCTGCCTCGTCGAAGACCCGCTTGATCACCTCGGCGGGCGCGTTGACGATGCTGGCGGTCAGCCACTTGTTCTTGGCGACCGGGCCTGGCTCGGGCTCGTAGCCCTCCGGCGCCGCCGAGGTGAGGATGTCGGCCGCCGTGCGCGGCGCCGGCTTGGCGTCGTAGACGGCGCCGATCTCCGCCATCCGCTTGCGGTTCTGGCGATCATCAGCCGACAGCCTGGGCTTGGGCGCGGGGCCCGCGCGCGGCCGGGCCGGCGCGCGGGTACGCAGCGCGTCGGGGCGCATCACGATCCCCTTGCCATCGGCGGAGAGCACCAACAGATCATCGGACTTGGCTCGTGTCGGACGACGGTTCTCGTAGAAGTCCTCGAAGTCCATCGCCGCCAGCCCGGCGAGCTCCTCGACCTGCCGCTTTCCGAGCCTCACCCCGGTCTGACGCTCGATCGCTTCCACCGCGCCTTCGAAGCTGCCGCGCGGTGCCTCCAGCGCGCACAGCCGGCGCAGCCCGTGCGAGTGGCGCTCGACCGGCAGGTTCAACGCCGCGTCGGCGGGATGCAGATTCCCCACCCCCGGCGCCCGGTACGCCAGCCGCTCCACGGTCACCGTGCCGAACACGGTTTCCAAGGCGCGCTCGTGCCCGGACTCGACCCGACTCCGGACCACCCCCTCATCGCCCGCCACCTGCTCCAGGCGCTGCTCGCGCGCAGCGCGTAGCGCCAGGTGATCATCCAACAGCCGCCGCAACAGCTCCCGCCCGTCACGATCGAGGCGTTCCTCGAGCTCGGCGTGCGAGAGCCCGGCAGCGTCCGTGCCATCCAGGAACCCGATCAACGATTCGAACTGCTCCCGGCTGCGGGCAAAGGCAGCTGCACGATCGCTGCCGCCCCGCTCGGCAGGCAGGAGATCATCAGCCGGGGCGTAAAGTTCGCCACAACGGGTGTCGAGATCGGCGGTCACGTTGGCCACCTCCGTGGTCGACGTTGCACATGACAACGCCGACTTCGACACCCTTCTTGTCGGTCCTCGACCCGCCCGACACCCCTCCCGAGGCCTGCCGAACCGCCGCAGAACCCGGGATAGACACCGCCCAAGCGCTCAACCCCGGGAAATCACCACCGATCCCGGGCGCCCAGACGCCGCGCCCGATCCCGAATGACAGCCCAGAATCCCCGTAACTACAAGGGATTCACCATCAACTCCGGTCGGACCCGAGGTCCCTCCAGAAGAGCCGCACCCAGGCACGTTCGGGCCCGTCTATTGGGCGATGCGGGCGTGCGCGCTCGTGGCGAAGACCAGGACGCGACCGCGGTTGGGCGGGAGACCTGTTCTCCTACCGATGCGGGCGACTACCGCCGCTCATCGTTCTCGCCGCTCGGCCCGGCGTTGCGCCGCCGCGCGGCCACGGCGGCCAGGCCCCACGCCACTCCCCAGGCAGCGAACAACGGCGACCACAGGAAGAGGTCCCAGCGCGCCTCGTACGTCGAGCCGTCGCCGGCGCCGGTCAGGTTGGCGACGTCGCCGGCGGCGTACGAAGCGGCGCGCAAGAGCATCAGCACGCCGATCAGCGCCGGCACGCCGACCACGAGCAGCCGCGGCAGCCCCCGGGCGCGAACGGTGGCGACCGCCAGCGCGATGCCGATCGCCGCTAGCGCGATCACGGCCGCGTTGGCGACCGCTCCCGGCGTGCTCTCGACGATCTCGCGCCCGCCGGGCGACTCGTCCAGCAGCAGCTCGCCGCCGAGCGCCCAATAGAGGTGCAGAACCCCGTAGGCGGCGCACGCGACACCGGCGGCTAGAGCGGCGCGGCGACCCGGGCGCAAAGCGCCGCCGACCAGCCGTCGGCCACGCGCGGGAAGCGCCCGCAGGCGCTGCGGAAGCGCCTCGCCGCGCCGGGATGCCGCCAACGACGGAGAGAGGCCGCCGATCGTCGCGATCGACCGCCTGGATCTCCATCTCGTCGGCGTCCAAGCGGCGCCGCAGGTGCCCGCTAAGCCAGTGTGCCTGAGACTGAGTACGCGTACGCATCGGCCCATCGGCCTCCTC